>QKCF01000314.1 GCA_003246935.1 Sunxiuqinia sp.
TCGGCATATTCAATTTTAAGTTGAAAGAGCAAAGCCAGCTTATTGCCATACGTATTTTTGTTTCCCTGCCAAACCAGAAAACCGCGATACCAACCGTCGCCCAAAACGACGCCAATCGCATTTTCGCCTTTCGCCAATAAATCGGTAACATCGTATGCCTGGTATTGCAGACGCTCCTGATAACTGGTCCAACCGGGCGTAAACAAATCAGCACTCACTTTCGAGCCATTCATACTCAACTCGTACAAACCATGGCAAGTCACAATAGCAGTTGCTTTGCTAATTGGCTTCGCTGACTGAAACGTTCTTCTCAAATAGGGGCTTGGTGTTGATTTTGACACATCTTCATCCAGACTTGGCTCGATCCATTGGGCTTTCCAGTCGGTATGACTTAACAAGCCCAGCTCGAAAAATACCGGTTCGCTCCAGGCAGACTCCTTTCCGTGATTGTTACGAATTCGTACCTGCCAATAAACCCGTTCGCCGGATTTCAATTTTTGACCGGCATAGGCCAGTTGGTTGGACTGTTGGCTTTCAACCCAACCTGTATTCCACAATAAATTGGCTTTATTCTTCAAGTCTGCTGCAGTTGCAGCACAACGAATTTGGTAAGCTTGCTGCATACTTCCGCGCTCTGTATCCTGCATCTCCCAACTCAACCGAGGATTTGCCATCCCCAATCCAATCGGATTATGTTTGTATTCTGTTCTCAGGTTGACGACAGCTAATTTTGTCTGTCTGCCGACCATCGCATTTCCCTCCAAAGACAGGAATGTAAGTGCCAGACAAAGTACAGAGCTGGCAAGTGTCAATCGATTTTTCAAGAAATTTATCATATCAGGTCAATTATTCTTTTTATTATTTTGTTTCTAGTTTCACCTTGCACTTACATATAAACTACAAATTACTCTCGCCAACTGTGCTTCCATAGGCAATAATTCCGAAGGAAACAACCAAGATTATCAATGACACAACGAGTAAAAAGTAGGTCGATCTACTAATGTTTTTCCATTCCTTCATGATTACTCCAATGATGTAGCTGAAGAAAATAAGCATGGACATGTGCAATACCCAGCTTGCAAACTGAAATCGCCCCATGCTCACATGTCCCAAGCCGTAAAAGAAAAACTGGAAAAACCACATTGTACCGGCCAAAGCTGACCAGACTAAGTTTCTCATCAGCGCTTTTCCGTTGATGCCGGTCTTGCCAGTAAACTCACGAAGTGTATTTTGGCGAATTCCCAACACAAGAAACCAGATTACATTCACAACCCAACATCCGGCAGTAGACACAATCAACTTAGCATTTCCTTGAAAATGTCCGGCTCCATGTGCAGCTGCCATATCAGCCATCGGCTGTCCAAACTCCAGTGAAATATTAAAAACGCCAGACAAAACTCCGGCAATAATCGTCAGGACAAGTCCGATCATCATATTCGATTTCAGGCTTTTGTCGGCAACAGTATTTAATTCTTTCTCGCGACGAAACCCTGCCCAACCGCAACCTGCAACACCGGCCATTGAAATCAACATCCCCACAAGGACAATAAGTCCGCCCGGATTGGTAAAATATTCAACCATTCCTCCAAATATCGCGAGAGGAAGCACCGTTCCCACCACCGCAGAAATGCCGATAGCCAGAGTATAGGTTAACGAGTAGCCGATGTAACGAATCGCCACACCGAAAGACATACTGCCAAAACCATAAACAGCTCCCAGAATGAATGCCCCCCAGAAAGCTGAAGAAGGCGCTTCAACCAGAATAGTAAAAAAATCGTTCACTGTAAGCAAACCGATAATCACCGGCATAAGGATCCATGCAAACATAGCCTGTACCAGCCAAAAGGTTCCCCACGACCAGCTTTTTGTCTTTTGGAAAGGGACATAACAAGATGAAGCCGAGACGCCACCTATGGCGTGTAACATTGTTCCTAAAATAGGGCTTGATGGTATCATATCAGGTTCCTTTAATCCAAGTGAAAGATTTCATACATGGTACTCCAAAACTCGCCGGATTCTCTATTCTCCATAGGCTCCATCAATGGTTTTACCACTCCCCACCAGCGTTGTGTTTCTTCATGGGCAGCCATTTTAGCCATGTCTTGCTCAAAGTCAGTTCCTGTATATTCAAAATAAGCAAACAGGTAATTATCTTTAAAATAGATCGAATAATTTTCCAGCTTACATTCTTTGATTTTTGCCAACACTCCCGGCCATACTTCAGCATGATACTGAATATAATTAGAAGCTCCTTCAGACTTTAAGCGGATCATTTGTCCAAATCTTTTTCTCATGACTTTCGGTTTAGAATGTTAAACATCGCTTGAATATTTACAGGGGGAATATCTGGCAAAATGGCTTCATGACTTGGAGAAACAATTAAGCCAGTGGGAAATATCTGCGTTAGCTCTTCGATTTTTTGACCAACTGCTTCAGGATCGCCGTTTACCAGCAAATACTGAGCATCTACTCCCCCGCAAAATGCTGTTTTCCCTTCGAAATGTTTTTTCAAATTTGCTGCATCCATATCTGCAGCAAGCGCCTGAATTGGATGAATAATATCTACCCCCAGTTGAATCAGATCATCAATAATCGGAACGATTGAACCACAGGAATGATGCATGACTGTCAAGCCATAGCTTTTAGCCTGATCAATTAGTTTTTTAGTTCCGGGAAAAACCAAACTTCTCAACAAGTCGGGATCAACCATCAAGCCTTTTTGGCTGCCAAAATCATTACCAATCAGAACAGCATCCAAATAGCCCTTGGTTGCCTCATAAAACAATTCATTTGCCTTCAGGTAGAAATCGGTAATCCGATCAATAACTGCCCTAAACATATCCGGATTCATAAGCATATTGATTAAGGCCGTTTCCATTCCAAAGGCAGAACAAGCATCCTGAAAGTGAGCACTCCATAGAATTCCCATTCGTACATATTGTGGATCTACTGATTTAACTCGTCTCAACGCTTCTTCCCGGTCTAAGTATTTCGCAGGATCGGGCCAATCAAACTTATCAACATCTGCCGGATCCACATAATCCTCAAAAAAGCCTGGAGCTGTTAAAGTTCGTTCATCGGGACTGTCCAGATGTTCCGCTTTAGCAAACTTAAAAGCACATGCGATATGATTAGAGGGCGGAAAATTATAGGGCACTTCAATCGGATACACATCATCATCAATTACCTGCCTTAGTTCATCCAGTGTTTTCACTCCAAAATGAGAACAAAGCGCCTCTTCGGCTGCAGGGACAGGAAGTCCCAACCAGGACGCTAGCCTGTCGACCGGTTGGTGCTTTATGGTTGCATAAAAACGTTCTTTGTGAGTTAGCTTCATCGTTTATTGGTTTTAGTTTAAGTTGTTCCGTTTTTACTCCAAGCAATTTACGATATCATCTCTCCGCTCTTCAGGCCACACATTCATCTTCACCAACTTTCCTTTTTTCCAAGCTATTTCTATCGTGGTTTTACCAGGTAAATGCAGCTTAAACTCCACGTCTTTTTCTTTAGGCCAGGCAGGCAACAAATAAATTTGATCGCCAACGGTTTGCACCAGCATTTCCTGTAAAGCAATCATCCCCGAACCGCCCCAATTGTGGTCGGGTGTCCAATCGAAGCCCGGCCCCCAGAAAGCAGGGAAGCGCCGACCGGAGTCTTTCAACTTCAAGGTAACCAAAGAATCAGCCTCTTCAGTCAGACCCAACCGGGCAGCGAAAATCGCATCCTGTTTCCAACCTTTGTGGCTACGGAATTTCAATGCATCCGGATCATATTTCCAGGTATTCAATGCAATATCAAGATCGGGCAGCCCAACGCCATACATTCCCCACGGATAAACCGGATACAGTTGTGGCTCTTCCGTATTATTTACACGCTCCCATAATTTTGCGGGAGCAATCGTTTTATGTCCATCAATTTCGCGGAAACTAATCGGCGGAATACGGCTCGCCATTTCTGCGAAAAACTCATGGTCTATTGCTGAAGTATATTCCTCGGGCAAAGCCAGCAATTCTTTCGTAACCGTCTTTAAGGCCGCAATCGTCGACGTGCTGTTGTAAGCCATTTTATACGTTTCGCAAGCCGAGCCCGGATACAAAACCAATTTTCCGTCGGCGTTCAATTCCTTTGCACCGCGCTCCCCTGCCAGGTATCGGTAATGTTCATCAAAAAACTTGAGCGAACTCTCAATCAGAGGCAGATATTTTGAGATATCAGCTCCCGAGTACTGCTGATCCAGTAGGATCATGTGACAAAACTCCAGAACAGTATCCCACTGGTATTCCAGCCATGCATTGTATTGTCTGCCCGGATCATAGTCTCCCGGCCGTTTCCAACCATATTCACTCGGATTGGGCAACCCAAAGTTTTCCAACTGCTCGGTAAAGCAGGCTCCGTCGTGTCCCCAATACGTTTTGGATCGAAGCGTCGCATTCTTCAACGTTTTTAAATAGAAATCAAATTGAGATGGCAGCATATCGAAGTCGCCATTTTTCAGCATGGGGAAATACACCAATCGCTGGTTTTGAGCGGTAAATGTTCCGCCTCCCCAGTTTCTAAAATCAGGTGTAAATGCCCGCGTTGAATCCGTAAAAACAGGATCAACCGTAAACAGGCCTCCGTTAAATTTGGTCGGGTATTTGCCGTAAGCATTGCAGGCCAACATGTAGCGAAACAATTGGTAATTCC
>QKCF01000417.1 GCA_003246935.1 Sunxiuqinia sp.
AATTTGAGCTGCTCCATGATTTCGCCGATGTTCTCGGTAAAACAAGAGCCCATAAACAGAATCTTGTCTTCATAGCCAAGCTTCCATCCATCGTTTTTGACCTCAACTTCCGTATAATATCTGTTCATAGTGCCCGATCTGTTTACCTGGCCCTCTTGATTGCTTTCTTTTTCAACACGATCGCTGTTCTTGCCGGGAGGTATAGATTCAGGTAATGCTGACTTGTCAAACCGCCAGACGGTTTTGTGTAATATGTCATTCCGTGATCAATCCGACCTTGTCCTCCAAAACGTTCTTCATCGGTATCAAATAGAATATTCCACTTCGATGCTTCGAGCGGGATTCCATATCCGGGAAACGATTGCGCCGGATTAAAATTGAATACCAACAAATAATCTCCTCGCTGGAATGCAAGAACTTTATCACCTTTATTATCAAAGCGCCGATATACTTCAGGAATATTTAGCACCCTATCATTCTGAATCCAATTAATCATTTCCCGATCGAAATCAGCCAACCAATGAAAACGCAACTCCGGATTTTCAGTAAGACTCCACAGTCGCCGGGCATGTTTAAATGACCAGTTATTTCCTTCTCTCGGAAAATCAATCCATTCCGGATGTCCAAACTCGTTACCCATGAAATTCAGATAGGAGCCACCGGCAGTTGCAGCTGTTACCAAACGGATCATCTTATGCAAGGCCATACCACGATCAACTATCATATTTGGCTGATCTTTCCGCATGCTGAAATACATTTCTTTATCAATCAGCCGGAATATAATTGTCTTGTCTCCAACCAAGGCCTGATCATGCGATTCTGCATAACTCACAACCTTTTCATCCATCCGCTTTGAGATCAATTCGTAGAAAATTTGCCCGACATCCCAATCCTCATCAGAAACCTCTTTAATCAACTTAATCCAATTATCGGGCACGCCCATCGCCATTCTGTAATCGAAACCTAAGCCTCCATCCTCCAAAGGACTTGCAACTCCCGGCATTCCGCTCATTTCCTCCGCGATTGACAAAGCATTCGGATTTATCCTGTGGATCAATTTATTAGCAAGATAGAAATAACTCGTTGCTTCAACATCAACATTGTTGTTGTAGTAATCGTCATAACCGGAAAAAGCTTTCCCTAGACCATGATCGAAGTACAACATACTGGTCACCCCATCGAAACGGAAGCCATCAAATTTGAATTCTTCCAGCCACCAGCGAATATTGGAAAGTAAAAAATGAAGTACTTTATTTTTGCCATAATCGAAACAATAGGAATCCCATGCTGGATGCTCTCCTTTTCCACCATCGTGGAAAAATTGGTATCGGGTACCATCGTAGCGACCTAATCCTTCATTTTCATTTTTCACGGCATGTGAATGAACAAGGTCCATGATAACAGCCAATCCCATTCCATGTGCTTCGTCGATCAACGCCTTCAATTCTTCAGGGGTTCCAAAACGCGAAGAAGGAGCAAAAAAGTTCGATACATGATAACCAAAACTACCATAGTACGGATGTTCAGGAATAGCCATCAACTGCACCGTATTATAACCTGCAGCCTTAATCCGGGGTAATACGTTTTCACGAAACTCATTATATGTGTGTACTCGTTCTTCTTCTCCGGCCATACCAACATGGCTCTCATAAATCAACGGCGCATCATTGCCTCGACTAAAGTCTGGATTCTTCCACGCATAAGGCTGCTCCGGCGCCCACACCTGAGCGCTGAATAACTTAGTATTATCATCCTGAACCGCACGATTAACCCAAGCAGGAATGCGATTTCCTTCCCCTCCATTCCACTCAATATGAAAAGCATAGTGGTCACCGTGCTTTAACTGATCCTGACCGAGCATCAACTCCCAATCACCATTCCCCACAGCTGCAAACCGATAGGCATCCGCCTTCGACCAATTATTACATTCCCCTATCAAATAAATAGCGGTAGCATTAGGTGCCCAATCTCTCAAAACCCAACCTTGATCAGTGCGGTGAAGTCCGTAATAATTATACCCACTTGCAAATTCGAGCAAGTCACTTCCTTGTGTCAATTCCGCCTCTTTATTCAAGGCACTTTGATAGCGTGATAAGATAACCGGAGTATGAGCCTGTAACCAAGGGTCATTTTCGATTAGTTTTAAGGTCTCCATAGTTGTCTGCATTTTTTATAAAGATAGTCATTTACGACTACTAGTCATCGCCATCATGAGGTATTTAAAACAGATTTCACGACATATTCAGACAAACTTTACATTCAGATCTTAATGTGTTTTAGACAAATTACGGAACGGAACGCACCAGAATATTGTGAACTTAAGCCCACCTTAAACAA
The DNA here is from genome assembly GCA_003246935.1 of Sunxiuqinia sp. Classification (GTDB taxonomy): domain Bacteria; phylum Bacteroidota; class Bacteroidia; order Bacteroidales; family Prolixibacteraceae; genus Mangrovibacterium. Next base: position 2,338 of record QKCF01000417.1, read on the forward strand.
AAAAATCAGGCCAATGCATATTGCAAAAACCTGACTTTCAGAGCGGGAAACGGGGGTCGAACCCGCGGCCCTTGGCTTGGGAAGCCAATGCTCTTACAGCGTCAAAAGGCTTCGCCTTTCAACGCATACCACTGAGATACACCCGCTTACAAGTTGCAATCTTAGTTAGCAACAAATTTTAATTTTCCCGGTTTACGATATGGTTTACATGCAAGTAACCAAGACTGGTTAATATTAATTTTAATTGTCAATCTTCATTTAAATGATTCGATAAGCAAGATAAGTAGAAACAGAAAGAAGTTGATCTCCTACAAACAATGGAACCAATGAAATTTCTTGCTCAATCCCGGGGATTCTTGTTTCAAATGTTCCTTTGGTCAAGGGAAACGATCACCGTTCAATCTTATATAAGGAATTTCCTTTAGCCAATTCGATGCGGAAATAAATTCTCCATTTCAACGACCTCTGGGGGGTTTTATAGGACTGCTCATGTGTGCCTGATACACAACAAATTTTTATTTTCTGACCGTATTATGCTCATTCGCTTCACTGATTGTTGGTGTAAGTTTTTGCGCTGAATTTCGAAGAGCGTCTGTGTCCGGTAGAACATGACGGTCAAGAAAGGAGCAGAGACAACGCACACTACTGCACCCGCAATGCAATTTGCATATTAATAGCCTATGAGCTTTATTTTCATTCGTCAATATATTCTAATATATCTCCCGGTTGACAATCTAAAGCCTTACATATTGCATCAAGAGTTGACAGCCTAATTGCTTTAGCTTTCCCTGATTTTAAAATCGATAGATTGGCATTGGTTATGCCTATCTTACCAGCCAATTCAAAACTTTTCATTTTACGTTTGACAAGCATCATGTCAAGATTTACCACTATTGCCATAATTAAACTATCAAATCATTCTCATCTTTAATTCTAATTGCGCTTATCAATGTTTTACTTTGAATAGCGAAGAATAGTCCAATAATAATTAGAAAAATAGGAGTTATTGAAAATGACTTTGGAATAGGCTCAAAATTTAAATCAAATAATTTCTGTGATAAGATTGTCACTAATGAAATCATTCCTGCATATGTAAACTGATTTCCTGTGATCTTCATAGAGTTTGCGACAGATTCTGTTAAGAACTTGTTTAATAAGAATTCTCTGGCAATTTTTCGAAGAAAAAATAAACCTCGCACAAACATGAAATAAACAACACAATTTATGCTCAGGATTATCCACCCATCCCAATGCATTGGTTCCATGTTCTTAACGGTTATAAAACCTAATGGGATCCTCATAAATAAGGCAATTAGCCCTACTACTTGTAGAATGAAAAAAATATCAATTAATGATTTGAGTAAAAGAGAGTTTTTCATATTCAATAGTTTTATTGTTTAATTTACTCAAAGCTAATTAATTTATCGCAAAACAATAATATATTTCCCTAAAACAATAATTACTTTCTTTTATCCATAAGGTTCGACATCAGATTTGCCTTCGGCTAACGTTTGGTATATAACAGGTGTATTATGCTCTGATTTGTAAACCACTGCAAACATTAACTTTACATATTGATATAAAAATCCAGCGAACTTTTTATTTTTGTAAGAGACTTTCCACTCATGCTCGCCCCCCTTTGTTTTACCTTCTGTTTCTCTCTCAGCAATTAAAAAAAATGCAACTTAATCCATATTATCATCTAATCAAACTCAAAATCTGGTTGAAAATCCCACATCTTAAGCAATCCCTTTTTGTCTTTCCCTTTCTGCTCGGTTGCACCACCGTATTTATTTAAAGTTGCAAGATTCACCTTTTCTGTTATCCCGTAGATATTAAAAATATCTTGTAGCAGACCAAAGGCTTTGTCTTTTTCAATCTCCTTTTCTCCCCAAAGCTGCTCTTTCACCTTATCCCGAACCGCTTTAGAAAACATTACGTTTTTATTTCTGTTTTGCAGATAGTCTTTCAATAACCTATCAATCCCCACTTTCTTAAAAGCTACACTACGAATCGCCTCACCCCCTAAATTTTCATAAGCATCAATTATGTATCGGGCGGCCTCGACTCTTTCTCTGTTCTCGTGTTTTTGAAGCTGGCTTTTTACAAAGTTGGCATTTGCACTATCGGAAATTGCATCCAATGTTTCTACCACAAATTTTCGGATCTCTATATCAGATCTCAGTCGTTTGTATTTTAACGTGAGTTCGATATAAGAAATAGAAGAGACAATTAGAGAATAAACAAGATTTTGTTTATATTTAAGTATCTCACATTTAAATATTTAACAAACAAAACCTTGTTCTGTTATGGACTCTAAAATTACCGAAATTTTCTATC
>QKCF01000133.1 GCA_003246935.1 Sunxiuqinia sp.
ATTGGTTAACCGCTAACACGAAAGAATTATGAACAACGTAATTGTATATTGCGAAATTGAAGACGGTCACGTGGCTGAAGTTAGCCAGGAATTGATGACCAAAGGACGCGGCCTGGCCAATGAGTTGGGCGTAAAACTGGAAGCTGTGGCTATCGGTCACGAGCTTGAAGGAATCGAAAATCAGATTTTCCCATATGGGGTTGATACATTATATGTAGCCGATGATGCACGTTTGGCGCCGTACACAACCCTACCACATACCACAATCATAGTTAAACTCTTTAATGAACAAAAGCCGCAGATAGCGTTGATGGGGGCGTCATCTATTGGCCGCGATCTCGGACCTCGTGTTTCTTCGGCCTTGCATAGTGGTTTAACGGCCGACTGTACAAGCTTGGTTATCGGTAATCATGAAGACAAAAAGCAAGGAAAAGTTTATGAGAATTTGTTGTATCAGATTCGCCCTGCTTTTGGTGGAAATATCATTGCAACCATTATTAATCCGGATTGTCGACCGCAAATGGCGACAGTGCGGGAAGGGGTGATGAAAAAAGAAATCCTCGATCCAAAATATAAAGGTAAGGTTGTAAAACTGGAGGTTGCTAAATATGTGAGCGATGCTGATTTTGCCGTCGAAATAATCGAACGTCACATGGAAAAGAGCAGGGTAAATATGAAAGCTGCTCCGATTGTGATCGCCGGCGGATATGGCATGGGATCGAAAGAGAATTTTCAATTACTATTTGAACTAGCTGAAGTTTTAGGTGGCGAAGTTGGAGCTTCGCGTGCAGCAGTTGATGCCGGTTATGTCGATCACGAACGGCAGATCGGGCAAACAGGGGTGACCGTTCGTCCGAAGCTTTACATTGCCTGCGGAATCTCGGGGCAGATTCAGCACCGTGCCGGAATGGAAGAGTCGGCACAAATTATTGCCATTAATACTGATCCGGAAGCGCCGATCAATGCGATTGCCGACTATGTGATTACGGGCGACATCTCGGAAGTGCTGCCCAAAATGATCAAGTATTATAAGAAGAACACCAAGTAATTCAACCTAAAACTTTTTGTAATGGCTAACTTTTATAATGATAATAAAGAACTGAAATTCCACTTGTTTCATCCTTTAATGGAAAAGATCGTCAAATTAAAGGAGCGGAATTTCACAGAAAAAGGAGATTTTGATTTTGCCCCGATGGACCATGAAGATGCCATGGACAATTTCGACAAAGTATTGGAAGTTGTCGGTGAAATTTGTGGCGATATTGTCGGTCCGAATGCAGAATCAATTGATGCAGAAGGTCCACATGTTGTTGATGGACATGTGGTTTATGCGCGTGGTACAGCCGAAAATATTGACGCTTTAAATAAGGCAGGTTTAATGGGGATGTCACTTCCTCGTAAATACGGCGGTTTAAACTTTCCGATTGTTCCATATATCATGGCTGCAGATATTGTGTCTCGCGCCGATGCTGGTTTTGTGAACATTTGGGGTTTACAGGATTGTGCTGAAACGATTAATGAGTTTGCTTCGGAAGAGCAAAAAGAGAAATATTTGACTCGTGTTTGTCAGGGCGAAACTATGGCGATGGACCTTACTGAGCCCGATGCTGGTTCTGACTTGCAGGCTGTTCAGTTGAAAGCCACCCTCGATGAAAAGACAGGCAAGTGGATTCTGAATGGGGTGAAGCGTTTTATCACGAACGGCGACGGACATATTTCGCTGGTATTGGCTCGTTCTGAACCGGGTACAAAGGATGGTCGTGGGCTTTCCATGTTTATTTACGACAAGAACGATGGCGGTGTAACAGTTCGCCGCATCGAGCATAAAATGGGTATCATCGGATCACCAACTTGCGAATTGGTCTTTAAAGATGCCCCAGCAGAGTTGGTTGGTTCCCGCAAAATGGGCTTGATTAAATATGTAATGGCCTTGATGAACGGTGCACGTTTGGGGATTGCAGCTCAATCGGTTGGTGTTGCCGAGGCTGCTTATCGCGAGTCGATCGAATACGCCCGTGAACGCATGCAGTTCGGAAAAGCCATTATGCGTTTCCCTGCGGTGTACGAAATGCTGGCAACCATGAAAGCCAAACTGGACGCTTCGCGTACTTTGTTATATGAGACAGCTCGTTTTGTCGATGTTTATAAAACGTACACGCACATTTCGGAAGAGCGCAAGCTGGAGAAAGAAGAACGTGATGAAATGAAGAAGTACCAAAAGCTGGCCGATTTTTACACGCCGCTGGCCAAAGGACTTTCTTCTGAATTCTGTAACCAGTTGGCTTACGATGCCGTGCAGATTCACGGTGGTTCTGGTTTCATGAAAGATTATCCCGTTGAACGGATTTATCGCGATGCACGGATCACGTCGATTTACGAAGGAACAACCCAGTTGCAGGTGGTTGCAGCGATTCGCGGTGTAACAACCGGTGCTTATCTGGAACAAATTCGGGTTTATGAAGCGGAAAAAGTTTCGCCGGAACTGGAGCATTTGCGTCGTCAGTTGATTATTCTGACTGATGAGTACGAACATGCAGTAAACAAAGTAATGGCTTTGGAGGATAATGAATTCATTGATTTTCACGCTCGTCGCATGGTTGAAATGGCAGGGTATATTATTATGAGTTACCTGTTGTTGCTCGACAGTAATCGTGATCAGATCTTTGTGAAGTCAGCGAAGAACTTTCTACGTTTAGCCAAAGCTCAGGTTAAAGCTCACGCCGAGTTTATACGTACTTCGGAGTTGAGTGACTTGGGGACATACAAATATGAAATGGAATAGCTAAATTTGAAATCGAAGAAAGGCTCGCTTATATGGCGAGCCTTTCTTGTTTATAGTTGAATTTTTAAACTTATTTGTTCGACTTGTATTTCAGTTTTACATCCATCAGTTCGCGAGCCAGCTTTTGTTCCCGTACCAACGCATTTTTACGATGATTCTCCAAATCGTTTTGTACTTCCTCGATGCGTTTTTTCGTTGCTTTCACAACTGAATGTCCTTTCTTAAACAGAGAGAATAGAACTCCGGCCAAAATGAGTAAGCATATTACAATGCCCCACATGATGCTGTTGTAGGCTTCTTTGGAAACCAACAAACCCAAAAGACTCATGCTGTCTTGTTTCAGTTTGGTTTCGTTTAATTCAGTTGTTAGTTTGTCAACATCTGTAGCTTGTTCTTCTATTTTTGTATCTAAACCGGCAATTTGCTGATTCAATTTTGAGATTTGGTCGCTGTACACCTTAATACTGTCGAGTGAATTTTGTTTTAATGCTTCATAACTCGACATCCGCATTACTTTATAATCTTCGAATCGGTTTGATCTTTTAAACAAATAATCGAATTGACCTTCGACTGTCAACGTGTCGTAGGCAGATTCAATAGTTCCGCTTTGTGCAAACATTGCCAAAGGGAAGACTGCAATTAATAAGATAACAACTGTCTTTTGGATTCTTCGTTTCATTTTTGTTCTTTCGATTTTATTTGAATTATCTGCGATTAATCCCTTTCTCGAAAATAATTCCACACTCAAATTAACTTTTGCATCAAGATGGTAACGTCTTTAGTTTGATTTTATTATCCGTTAACCATTTAGAACGTTTCATCTTGAAATAGTGAGGTTCTACTTAATACGAGGTAAGGCCCCAAAAACTAAAAGTTACACAAAGGTAGTTTAATTAAGAAATAAAAAAAGCAACGGATTATCGTTGCCTTTTTGAATTCCAATGTCCTGTCCTGAAATAAGTCGTTTTAGTATCAATTTATTTCAGGTGGAACATAGATGCAATAATAGAAGTTGCAATTAAAATAGGCTCAAATACTTTTTAATGTTCATGTTTAATAATGTATTACGAGTACGTCAGATAATCCTCTCAAAAAAATGGCTTGTTTATTCCGTTCAACGGAAAATGTATCCAATGAATTGGGAAACAAAATGACTTCCGAAGTAGACAATTGGGCAAAAAGGCTGTTTATTCAGCATTACCTGGAGGGGAAATCCAAATAAATTGACTCATTATTCTGACTTGTTTCGATGGATGGAATGATCATTAATGCTGGATGGGGAACTTTATTTATGGCGAATATTGGAATTAGATTAGGTTTTAGAGGATGCTCTGAATAGAGTCGTGTTTCGATCATTAAACATGATTTAGCTTGTCCTGTCAAAATATCATGAATCTGCAAGAAAAATAATTTTTCATCTAACAGGTTGTTGGTCAGAGGTCAGTGGTATTTTAGTCAAAAAACGATTAAAAAAACTTTGGAGTAAGTGTTGCAAAGCAGGAAATAGTCTCTATATTTGCACCCGCTTTTGAGAACAACGGCACACAAGCCGAGAAGATTGAAAGCCGCGTTCTGTGAGGGTTTTAGAGTTTTTGAGGTGGTAAAAATTTTTGAAAAAAGAATTTGGAATATCGAAAAAAAGCTTCTTCCTTTGCAGCCGCAAAACGAAAAAACGTTCTTTGTAAAAATGTCGGGATGATTTGAAACCTTACCAAAGCGAAAGCACGTAAGAGAAAAAGCGTTCCGAAAAAAAGCAGCCAGTAAGATGGCTGGAAAAGCAAAGAGCGACAAGTTCATTGAAAAAATTGAGAAGGTAGATTAGAAAAGGAAGAATTGCTAATCTGAGAATTGAATTACGATAGACGTTAATTCCAAAGAGCTAGACAAGAT
>QKCF01000208.1 GCA_003246935.1 Sunxiuqinia sp.
CCGGTTATAAACCGGTTAACCAAATCTCGCTCCGTATTTAGTTCTAGTTTTGGCAAATTAGGTCTGTCCTTATTTCAATTAGTTCGCCGCTAAGATATCCCTGATTTTTGATATTTCATAACTAGGGAATTGCGTAACAGAACTAAAATCAGACTGATGCCTCCATCGAAAACTGAGCGTCATAAATACACATACCACAAAATACGGGAGAGTAACTCTTTCGAATCACTCTCCCATATATCGTTTATTGAAAGTAAAAATATTACCTTTTCCCGTTATTTGAAGTCAAGAACTCGTATAGTGCACAGCCCTGATTCCCTTCATGAGGCTTACTTGACCTGCCTTTTTCACCTTAGCTATTCTTCCCTCGGGAAATACATTATCGATTAATACGAAATGGATTCATCTCCAAGCTGGTCTTCTCCCCCCACATTAACTCGCTAAGGAGCTTTCCTGTTGCCGGAGCCAAAGTTACTCCCATCATAGAATGTCCGGTACCAACAAATACGTTCGAATAACCGGGCGCCTTTCCAATATATGGAAGCCCGTCGAATGAACAAGGGCGGTGCCCCTGCCAGATTTGATCCTGACTTATTTGCATGCCTTGCTCAGTCGGATAAAACTCTCCTACAGCCTTAATAATCTGCTGCACACGCACCTGGTTAATTTTATACCCATTATAGCCCAGCTCCATGCCACCACCAAATTGGGTAAGTCCGTTACCCAGCGGCGTCACCGCAACATTGGCGTCAGACAACAAGGCCGGATAGTAAATCGGAGAATTTGCCTTCACTTTAAAACTGTAGCCTTTGCCCGGCTGAACAGCAACCTTTATTTTCAGCTGCTTTAGAATCTGCTGACTCCAAATCCCTGCAGACACAACCAATTGATCGAATTCGAAAGTTCCTTTTTCAGTTTCAATAGCAATAGCCTTTGCTCCCGAACTCTGAATCTTTTCCACCTTACAATGTGAGATCACACTCACTCCGTCGCGTTTTAAAGCAGCCACTAAAGCCGCCATCAATGCCGAAGGATTCAAGTGAGCATCCGAATGATAATGAACACCACCGGATACCTGAGGCAATGTATCAGGCTCCAATTGCTGTATTTGAGCTGTTGAGAGTTCATCGACTTTTAAACCGGCTTCCCGTGCTATTTCAGCTTCTTCGAGCAACTCTGCCCCAACCTTTTCCGACTTATAAAGCATTAGCAAACCTTTATCCCATAAAGGAAAATCCAAGTCACCCGACTCTTTCAACTCGGTGTACAAACTTTTACTAAACATGCTCAAGTCTTTCAAAACAGGAATCGAATCCTTAACATGTTTTGTTGTGGCCGAACCTGTAAACTTCAGATACCATTGAATCAAATCTGCATCAGGAGCGATGCGTGCTGCCACAGCCGATGCGGGGCGAAACAGATTTGCCAGTCCCTTCTTCAACATTCCCGGCGAAGCCAGGGGAACCACATGGCTAGGCACAAGAAGCCCGGCATTCCCGAAGGAGCAACCATCGGTGAAATCACCACGATCCACAACCACAACATCAGCTCCACTCTTGCGGAGGTACCAAGCAGTAAACAATCCAACTACGCCACCTCCTACTATCACTATTTTACTCATTTTACGCAGCTTTTTTTAAGAACAACCACATTAGGTCAGATGACCTGAAAACCGTAAGCATACGGATCGTCCTGATTATCGATAAAAATATTGTTGTACCCGGTAATTTTTGCCCACCCTTCAATGCTGGGAATGATGGCATCCACATCACCAATTTTTGTCAACGCTTCCACGCGCCCCAGGAATTGGCTACCAATGATGCTTTCGTGCAGGAACTGATCACCTTCTTTCAGCTTTCCGCGTGCTGTTAGCTGAGCCATACGAGCCGATGTTCCCGTGCCACAAGGCGAGCGGTCGATCGCTTTATCACCGTAAAAAACAGCATTTCAGCCACAGGCGATATGGTCGCACCAGTCCACTCCAGATGGCTAACGCCTGAAATCTGTGGATTTTCAGGATGAGCGAACGAATACTTTTCATTGATCAATTTCCGGATAGGTCGGGAAAAAGCAATCAATTCATCTGCTGAATAGTCTTGTATGCCTTTGAAGTTTTCCTGAGGATCAATAATTGCGTAAAAGTTTCCACCATAGGCCACATCAAATTTCAAGGTTCCCAAATGTGGTGATTCAATCTCAAGATCTTTTCCGGCAAGAAAAGAAGCCACATTCGTCAAACGTACGGAGGTTACTTTCTTACCTTCCATTTTGTACGAAACCCGAATAAGCCCGGCCGGAGCTTCAATCAGCAATTCTCCCGGCTTTTTCGGGCTTACCAGGCCTTGTTCAATGGCTACTGTCACTGTGCCGATTGTACCATGACCGCACATCGGCAAACACCCGTATCGTTCGCAGGGTCCGTAGGAGGAAAAATAATACTCCCGGACATCATATCGTGACCACGTGGCTCGAACATAAGCCCTTTTCTGATCCAATCGTAATCTTTCATAAAGTGAAGGCGTCGTTCAAACATATTCTTTCCCTGAAGAACGGGACCGCCACCGGCCACCACCCGCACCGGATTACCGCAAGTGTGGGCGTCGACACAAAAAAATGTTTTTGCAGTCATGGTAATGCATGTTAAATTGTTTCCTTGCTCAACTCTCCATCAATCCGTCTCCAAATATTTAGCGGATTGGCATTTTTCAACTCATCCGGCAAATAGTCGTCCGGTGCATCCTGAAAAGAAACAGGGCGCACAAAACGCTTGATAGCATCAACGCCGACTGAAGTAAACCGGCCATCGGTAGTCGCCGGATACGGGCCCCCGTGATGCATTGAATAACAAACTTCAACACCTGTAGGTACACCATTAAAAATCAGGCGACCAACAACTTCCTGAAGTACTTGGATATGGCTTTTGAACTTTGCAAAATCGTTACCGATTCCTAATACAGAACCTGTTAATTGTCCCTCGAAGTTTTTCAAAACGTCCATCAATTCAGTTTCATCAGCGCATTCGATCAAAATTGAGAATGGCCCGAAAATCTCTTCAACCAGATGTGGATTTGCTACAAAATCAACTCCCCCAATTTTAGCAACCGCTGGTCTCCCTTTCAAGGCCGACGCTTCAATATCAGACTCGGACAACTTCTCAACAACCTTTCCTTTGAAAATGTCGCCCATCTTTTGCTCATAATTCTTGAAGATGTTCTCGTGCAACATCGCTTGCGGCGCCAAAGCACGTACTTGCTCAACTAAAGCAGTTTTAAACGCATCCGTTTCTTCAGACTTCAACGCGATCAACACGCCAGGATTCGTACAAAACTGACCGGCCCCCAGGTTAATTGAACCGGCAATCGTTGCAGCCAGACTTTCCCCGTTCTCTTTAATTTTCTCCGGAAGAATAACCACCGGGTTTACACTACCCATTTCCGAAAAAACAGGAATCGGTTCTTCTCGCTTTTGAGCCAAATCATACAGTGCTTTACCTCCATTAAAAGAACCGGTAAAAGCCACCGATTTAATAGATGGGTGAAGTACCACTTTTTGTCCAATCATGAAGTCGATCGCATTCAATGACGAGAAAACGCCATCGGGCATGCCAGTCTTTTCAGCCGCCTTGATAATTGCACCAGCAACCAGCTCATTTGTTCCTGCGTGGTACGGATGCACTTTTACAACAACCGGATTACCTGCAGCCAAAGCTGAAGCCGTATCACCACCCGCAGTAGAAAAAGCCAGCGGAAAGTTACTCGCTGTAAACACGGCCACTGGCCCTACCGGGCATAACATCTTGCGAATATCGGGACGAGGCAAAGGTTTGCGCTCAGGCAACGCAGGATCGATTGAAGCTTCAACCCATGTACCATCTTCGAGCACTGTAGCAAACAAGCGAAGTTGATTGACGGTACGGCCACGCTCGCCGGTAATGCGTCCTTCCGGCAATCCTGACTCAGTACATGCACGCTCGATTAACTCGGCTCCAAGAGCTTCAATCTCTTCAGCAATAGCGCGCAAAAATACTGCTCGCTGTTTACCGCTTACCTTTTTATAGCTTTCATAAGCTTTGGCCGCCTTCGCAACAGCCTCTTCTGTTTCTGTTTCAGTTGCCTGAACAAAATGCTCAGGCAACTGCTGTAAGTCTACCGGGCTGAATGTCTGGAAGGTAACAGTACCTTCAGCAGACAAGGCAGATCCGATATAATTCTTTCCATGTATCATGTAAACGAATTTTCTACAAGTTCAAATAATCAGGTAATTCAGGACGGGTTTCCAGTGCCTTTTCCAGAATATTAATGATGCGTTCGCGTTCTTCACCTACTAACGGAAGACGAGGTTCACGTACGAATTCATTTCCAAGTCCGGTGTATTGTTCTGCTAACTTGATGTTTTGTACCAATTTTGTTGAAACATCCAACTCAAGTACCGGTAAGAACCAACGATAAATTTTTAAAGCTTCATCAATTTTACCAGCTTTTACCAAGCGATAAATCGCAACAGTTTCGCGAGGGAAAGCACAAACCAAACCGGCAACCCAACCGTCAGCGCCCATCACCAAACTCTCCATACCAAGTGTGTCAACACCAGTTAAAACAGCAAAGCGATCGCCAAATTCATTTTTCATGCGGGTAATGTTCGAGATATCGCGAGTTGATTCTTTAACAGCCTGAATTGTTGGCAGATCTTCCAACTGGCGGAATATACCCGGTGAAATCCAGATTTTATAGTCAGCAGGGTTGTTATACAGAATAATAGGTAACTCGGTAGCTTGTGCAACAGCACGCAGGAAAGCAACAGTTTCGCGATCATCTGCAACGTAACGCATTGGAGGTAACAACATCAAACCATCGGCACCACAATCGCGGGCACGAATTGCTGCTTCAACAGCTAATTTAGTTGATGATTCTGCGACATTCATCAACACCGGAACTTTACCGGCAACAGCCTTAACTGTATGTTTTAATAAAGTATCTTTCTCTTCCAATGTCAGCGTGCTCGCTTCGCCCAATGATCCTCCCAAGATAATACCATCAACTCCTGCTTCGATTTGGGCTTTCAAATTCACATCAAAAGCATCCAAATCCAATTGATCATCAGCTGTAAATTTCGTAGTTACTGCGGGAAAAACCCCTTTCCATTCAAATTTCATCTTTTGGGTATTTAATCGTTATACAATATGATTCCTTTCATTTGAGAGATTATTATCTCTTACTCTGCAAATCTATTTAGAATCATTCTTCTTAAATACCCTGATTTTACCCTGAACTAATACGATCTTACCATTGTTTATATTATTTATCAAAACCGACAGAATATTTCATATCATTTCAGCATTAATCAGTCAAATTTTGCTCAACCATGAAGATTTTACCTTTTAAGATAGCCAAGCCAGTCAACGAATCATTCTGGATTCAGAATGACCATCTACCCCATTTATATGACATTCTTCACCAGCATGATGAATTCCAAATATCATTAATTCAGGAAAGTACGGGGAATGCCATTGCAGGAAACCGAATTACTGAATTTGAGCCCGGAGATATCTTCGTATTTGGGGCCAGGCTGCCCCATGCTTTTCGAAACGACGCAGACTATTATACTCCGGAAAACCAGCTACAAGCACGGGCACTTTCGGTTTATTTTGAATGGGAGGTTTTTGGGTCATCCTTTTGGGCCTTGCCCGAAACGCAGCCGTTTGCAGAATTAGCACAAAAAGCTGAAAGGGGAATTCATTTCCCGGCCGAAGGGAATCAACATATAGCCGCAAAAATTGAGGAACTGGCAAGCGTTAGCTCGACAGAGCGTTTGATTATACTGCTCACCGTTTTAAAGCAATTAGCTACGTCTCAAAAGTACGAAATCCTATCAACCGGCGGGGCATACAATAACTTAAACGAGACAGATGAAATACGCCTCGACGCTATCTATCGTTTTACACTAAAGGAATACCACAGGCCAATAAGTTTGGCTGAAGTTGCCGATGTGGCTCATATGACAACAAACTCTTTTTGTCGCTATTTCAAGATGAGAACCCGCAAATCATACCTGGACTTTCTTACGGAGTTCCGAATCGGTCAGGCCTGCAAACTTATTCAACAGGAAGAACAAAACATTGCAGATATCTGCTTTATGGTCGGATTCGCCAACTTATCGAATTTCAACCGAAAGTTTAAAGAGTTGACTCAGTGCACACCAAAGGAATATCGGAAGAAACTCCAGAATGCCGTCGTTAGCTAAAGTGGTCTGAATTGGACAAAAAAAATCTGCCGTTCTCAACGAAAACGGCAGACAGACTAATTAAACTAACTATGATCGCTATCAGTAAATTATTGTTCATTGCGGACTGACTCAACTTGCTCAATCGTTTTGGGCTTTTGTTTGCCCAAACGCCGATAGCCATCCGCAGTAACCAGAAAATCTTCCTCATTCCGGATTCCCCCGAAGTGACGAAATTTGTTGATCTCCCCCCAGTTCAGAAAGTCGCTGAATTTTCCTTCCGATTGCCATCGATCGATCAGTTCCGGAATAAAGTAAATACCAGGTTCAATGGTGAAAACATGTCCCGGTTGCAATGCTTTGGCCAATCGCAGGGATTTAAGTCCAAATTGGGTACTCTTTGCCTGACCGTCGTAGCCAACCCAAACTTCGCCTAAATCTTCCATATCGTGTACATCGAGTCCCATCATGTGACCTGTTCCGCAAGGGAAAAATAAGGCATGAGCTCCTTCTGCAACCGCTTCGTGAATATCTCCCTTCATCAATCCCAACTCTTTCATCGACCGAGCAATTGAAAGACAAGCATTCAGATGAACATCCTTAAAGGTAACTCCCGGTGCAATTGTCTGAATCGCCGCTTCATGCGACTTCAAACTTGCTTCGTAAATCACTTTCTGACTTTCTGGACGTCGGTAAAGTGATCGGAAACAGGACAAGTACTTGACAAGTCGCCGGCATAATGCATCTTAGACTCGCCACCCGCATCAAGCAGGAACAAATCGCCTTCTTTCAACACATTGTGATGAGAATGATTATGAAGCGTTTGCCCGTTAATTGTAGAGATAATAGGGAAAGCAATATTGCAATCTTTCTCCATTGCAATTTGGGCTACGCGCGCAGCTACCTGTGCCTCAGTCACCCCCGGACGTGCTGCTTTCATCGCAGCAACATGCATATCAACTGACAAATCGACGGCATACTCGATTTCAACAATCTCTTCACTTGATTTGATCTCGCGCTGGCT
>QKCF01000059.1 GCA_003246935.1 Sunxiuqinia sp.
GGTGAAATAAACATGGTCATTCTTTTTCCTTCTAGCTGAGGCATCTGCTCTACTTTACCCAACTCTTCCAAAGCCTGGGCAAACTTCAGCAACAGGATTTCACCTTGCTCTTTGAAAAGGATTGAACGTCCTTTAAAGAATACATAGGCTTTCACCTTTGCGCCTTCGGCTAAGAATTTTTCAGCGTGCCGCAACTTGAATTGGAAGTCATGCTCGTCGGTCTGCGGACCAAAACGAATTTCTTTCACAACTACCTTCACGGCTTTCGCCTTTATCTCTTTCTGTTTCTTCTTTTGTTGATAAAGAAACTTTTGATAGTCGATAATCTTACATACAGGCGGATCGGCATTGGGTGAAATTTCAACCAAGTCCAACTCCAGTTCTTGGGCTAAAGCCAAAGCATCTTTTAAGGAATATACACCTTGATTTTCAACGTTATCACCTACAATTCGAACCTGATGGGCGCGAATTTTCTCATTTAATCTATGCTGAGGTGCTGTATCAACACGTCCACCTCTGCGATTTGGCCTATTGACTGCGATAAGAAAAACCTCCTATTTTTTTTAGTTATAAAATGCTGATAATTGCTCTTTTACTTCATCATTCAGGAACTGAGCAAACTCTTCCATTGTCATACTTCCTTTGTCCCCTTCGCCTTGTTTGCGAACAGAAACGCAACCGGTTTCAGCTTCTTTTTCACCTACAACCAGCAAGTATGGGATGCGTTTCAACTCGTTATCCCTGATTTTACGACCAATTTTCTCGTTCCGGTCGTCAATCAGGCTGCGAATATCGGAATTATTTAGAAAATCTGAAACTTTTTGAGCATAATCGTTATATTTTTCGCTGATCGGAAGTACAACTACCTGATCCGGAGTCAACCACAATGGGAATTTCCCAGCTGTATGCTCAATTAACACTGCCACAAATCGTTCCATTGATCCAAAAGGTGCGCGGTGGATCATAATCGGACGGTGACGCTTGTCGTCGGCTCCGATATACTCCAGTTCGAAACGTTCAGGCAAGTTATAGTCAACCTGGATCGTTCCCAACTGCCAGCTGCGACCTAACGCATCTTTTACCATAAAGTCCAGTTTAGGACCATAGAATGCAGCTTCACCCAATTCAGTAACCGTCTCCAATCCTTTTTCGGCACAAGCTTCAATAATTGCAGCCTCTGCTTTATCCCAGTTTTCAGCCGAACCAATGTACTTTTCGGGATTATTCGGATCACGCAATGAGATTTGAGCAGTATAGTTATCCAAGCCCAAGCTGTTAAAGATAATGAATACAATATCGATTACTTTCTTGAACTCATCTTTCAATTGGTCGGGACGACAGAACAAGTGTGCATCATCCTGCGTAAAGCCACGCACACGAGTTAAACCATGCAACTCACCACTTTGCTCGTAACGATATACCGTTCCAAATTCGGCAAAGCGAATTGGCAGATCTTTGTACGAGTGCGGTTTGCTTGCATAAATCTCACAGTGGTGAGGGCAGTTCATCGGCTTCAGCATATATTCTTCGCCTTCGGCCGGAGTTTTAATGGTTTGGAATGAATCGGCACCATATTTTTGGAAGTGGCCTGATGTCTTGTATAAAGCCACATCGCCAATATGCGGAGTCATCACCTGCTGGTAACCGAATTTCTTTTGCACCTTTTTCAGGAAATCTTCCAATTGCAAACGCAACTGAGTTCCTTTAGGCAACCACAATGGCAAGCCCTGTCCCACTTTTTGTGAGAAAGTGAAAAGCTCCATTTCTTTCCCGATTTTGCGGTGATCGCGTTTTTTCGCTTCTTCCAACAAAACCAGGTATTCGTCCAACATTTTTTGTTTTGGGAATGTCACCCCGTAAACACGAGTCAACATCTTATTCTTTTCATCACCACGCCAATAAGCACCGGCAATTGATGTCAGTTTCACAGCTTTAACATAAGATGTGTTTGGCAAGTGCGGTCCACGACACAAATCAGTAAAGTTACCTTGATTGTATAGTGTAATCGTACCGTCCTGCAACTCACTAATCAGCTCTTGTTTCAGCTCGTCGTTTTTTTCTGTAAACATCTTCATCGCCTCATCTTTACTGATGCTGCTTCGAACGATGTCGTTTTTCTCACGAGCCAAATCAATCATTTTCTTTTCGATTTGAGCCAGCTCCTTTTCGGTTAACTGCTTGCCTTCAGGAAGATCAACATCATAATAGAATCCCGTGTCAACAGTAGGCCCGATACCAAATTTCGTTCCCGGGTAAAAGAATTCAATCGCTTCAGCCATCAAGTGAGCCGACGAGTGCCAGAAAGTTTCTTTTCCTTGACGATCGTCCCACGTGTATAATTTGATAGCTGAATCCTGATTAATGGGACGGTTTAAATCCCAAACTTCACCATTTACTGAAACGGCCAAAACATCTTTAGCCAAACGACTACTAATCGAATTGGCAATCTCCAGGCCTGTAACACCGCTTTCATAGTCGCGGACACTGTTGTCAGGTAATGTAATCTTTATCATCTGTCAATTTTCGTATATCAGGTAATAACCTCTATTTTAGTGAAAAAGTGCCGACTGAAAGGGAAACATATCACTTTGTATGACTCGACCTTATGACGAGCCGGCTTTTCAGCGTGCAAAGATAATTATTCTAAATTGTTTAGAATGATTTCTTCTGAATTTATGCCCGATAACCGGGAAGAACGTGAAATAAGCAAAACCGAACTGTCCGTCGAACGAACTCCAATTAAATTTCGCGTAAAATCACGTTCGTTTTCCATGAAAACAAAAAAGGCACCCGCATAGAGCACCTTCAAGGTATATTTTAACGAATAAACGACTAACGGAAGCCGAAGCTAAGACCTGCATTATAACTTACATAGTCTGTTTTAGCCACTGAACCGAACAAACTGAAAAAAGCCAGTTTCAATCGGAAACCTGCGTCAACTCCAACATAGGTTTCTTTATAATTCAAACTAATCGGATCCTCAACATCAGACATCGCACTTGTAATTAAGTCTTCAAGATTAGAGCCATTCATATCCAGTTGATCAGGATCAGGCATTGGGAAACGTCCCAAAATATCGAACGATGTTTTACTATTATTTCCGGTTACTGAGGCAAAGAATGTAATAACAGCAATTTTCTTAGACACAATCAAACCGTACTTAAAATTTTTTGAAACAAGATCTCCTTTTTGATTTTCATCAGGAGTATATCCTACCGGGTTTTGAAGCCCATAACTCTCATAATCGAAATGAACTGTGGATTCGCCGTCAATTTGAGAATATGCAGCAAATATGGAAACATCAATCGGCAAATGTTTAATGAAAGGTAGCGACTTGCTGATGTTGTGTTTCATGCCAATTCCCCACATTCCCACATTGGCCCTTTCATTATCAATATCGAATTTCACTTTTGGTATATACCGACCAATGATATCGGTATTTGGTAACAGTCCAAAACTAGCCTGGATAATTGGGACCGGCACCAAATCCCATTCGCTCCCTCCTGGAGTCGAAAAATAGGGCACCGATCGAATTACATTTCCTGTATTCGGATCCTTAACATCAAAATACAAGGTTACTCCATCTGTACTGCCAGCAGCAGTCGAAGCAATATGTTCGTCCTTGGCATACAAATTCTCCAATCCCAACTCATTTACATCAAATGTTTTGTCTTTACCGGGTACTTGAAAAGCACTCACAGAAAATGCCAAATCAAATCCCCATAACTTATGAGTCTCAGCTGTAAAATACCAGGAATTATTCATCCCCACACCAAGTCCTTTTGCGTACGGTTCAATGTAAGACTTAATCAACAAATTTGCATCATGTCTACCAAAGCGCAACATATCAGCCACATCCGACTGTGCATATGTCAATTTTATTCCGGCCAATAGCAAGATTGCGCCAAACAATATTTTCTTCATAATTTTCATTGAGGTTGATTTGAGCTTCAATAATACGAAATTCTGTTAAGCTGAATGGTATTGTTAATTAATTTTAATAAACGAGTGATATTGAAGTAATATTTTGAAAGCGAATTCCAGATTTCACAGCCTTTATTCTTTTTTAATTGAGAAAATTTTCCCTGTTTTGAGCATTCCAAAAAATAATTAAACATGCAGAAGTTCATTTTTCTCTTAATCCTACTCATTGGGTTAAGCTCTCCTACATTTAGCCAACAGAAGTTAAGCATTGAAGATTTTCAACAATACAGCACTTTCGTTCCCCGAAGTGTTAGTGGCCTGTATTCAATGAAGGACGGGTTGCACTATTCAACACTGGAAAATGGAAACAAGATTGTAAAATACAGCTATAAAACAGGAAATCAAGCAGAGGTCATCTTCGACCTTTCAACGGTAGAAAATGCGCCGATTCAGTCCTTTTCGTCATACGAATTCAGCGATGACGAAACAAAAATCCTACTAACAACCGATCCCCAACAAATTTACCGTCGATCATTCACTGCCCAATACTACATTTGGAACTCGGTAACTAAGGAACTTTCAGCCCTTTCGGACAAAGGACGCCAGCAACTAGCCACATTTTCGCCTGACGGGGAACGCGTAGCTTTTGTACGCGACAATAACCTTTTTGTAAAAAGCTTAAAATTCGGAACCGAAAGCCAAGTGACGGCTGATGGCAAATACAGACGGCTGATGGCAAATACAACGAAATCATTAACGGAGCTCCCGACTGGGTTTACGAAGAAGAATTTGAGTTCAACAAAGCTTTTGCCTGGTCTCCTGATTCCAAATTCTTAGCTTTCATCCGTTTTGACGAAACAGAAGTTCCGGAATTTTCAATGACCATGTTTAGAGGGCAAGCTCCAAGTCTGGACGAAAATGCACTTTACCCCGGCGAGTATAAATATAGGTATCCCAAAGCAGGTGAAAAGAATTCGATTGTTAGCGTGCATGTTTACGACCTAAAATCGAAAACAACGGTAAAAGCTGATGTTGGAACAGAAACGGATCAATATATCCCACGCATCAAATGGATGGCGGATGCAGCCGATCTGGCCGTAATGCGACTCAACCGACGCCAAAATCAGCTGGACGTTCTATTAGTTAATCCGTACACCGGGGATAGCAGAATGTTTTTCACCGAAAAAAACAAGCGCTATGTCGAAGATGTTTTTCTGGATGATTTCACAATTCTACCGGATAACGATTACCTTGTAGTCAACAGCGAGCGTTCCGGCTTTTCACACCTTTACCTCTATAACCGCCAAGGATACGAAGTTCGCCAGTTGACTTCGGGCGACTACGACGTCACCAAGTTTTACGGCTTCGATCCGAAAAAGAAACTATTCTATTACCAGGCAGCAAAAGAATCGCCCATGCAGCGCGAAATTTACTACGTTAGTCTGGATGGCAAGAAACAAGGAAAGCTTAGTGCCGAAGCCGGAACCAACGATGCCGAATTCAGTAGCGGCTTCCAATATTACATCAATGCGTATACCAACTTAACCACTCCAACACAGACGACGCTACGTAGTGCCGATGGCAAATTGATCCGCGTGCTGGAAGACAATAAAGCGTTAGAGGAAAAATTAGCCGAATACAAAATCAGCCCTCGTGAATTCTTTCAATTTGAAACTTCGGAGGGCATAAAACTAAATGGCTGGATGATCAAACCAGAGAACTTCGACCCGAATAAAAAATACCCGGTTGTGATGACACAATACAGTGGCCCGAATTCGCAGCAAGTGCTTGACCAATTCACCATTGACTGGCACAACTACCTGGCGCAAGAAGGCTTCGTAGTAGCTTGTGTTGACCCTCGCGGAACGGCTGCCCGCGGCGAAGACTTCAGAAAATGCACTTACCTGCAATTGGGCAAATACGAGTCCGACGATCAGGTTGAAACTGCGAAATATTTAGGCAATCTTCCTTTTGTTGATAAAGACAACATCGCTATCTGGGGATGGAGCTATGGCGGTTTTATGACTCTACTTAGCCTCGAAAAAGGTGGCGATATTTTTAAAGCCGGCATCGCCGTTGCACCGGTTACCAACTGGCGTTTCTACGATACGGTTTACACCGAACGATTCATGCGCACACCTCGTGAAAATCCGGATGGATACGATAACAACTCCCCGCTTTCCCATCCGGAAGAAATTAAAGGACACCTGTTGCTTATCCATGGATCAGCTGACGATAATGTGCACGTTCAAAATAGCATGGAATTCTCAGAAGCATTAGTACAAGCTGGTGTTCAATTCGATATGGCAATTTACACCAACCGTAACCACGGAATTTACGGAGGTAACACACGCATGCACCTCTATCGCAAAATGACTGACTTCTTGAAAATGAATTTGATGAAATAGCATATCTCAAAAGAATATATCTCAAGCCTGTTGTTTCATTTCAACAGGCTTTTTTTATGTAAGAAAGCAAACTCTTCGTCACCTGATAATGCGATGGCTTGTTGTAAAAATTTTTCAAACATTGGATTCTGCAATATCTCCAGTGAAACTGATTTTTTCTTAATAAACTCAGGACCTAAGGGTAAATGCTTCTCCATTTCAACCACAAAATCATCCGTGTAGAATGCCTTATTTGTTCGTACTGCGTCGACCATAAAGAGATCAACACTTCTTTGCATCAAAGATTGAAATACAGACACCAAATCTGACTGCATCAAATCAGCTTGCTCAATCACTTTTTTACCCAATGCTGATACCTGATTCCAAATCCAATCTATTGCTCCGTCTTTAGCGGCATATGCAAAAGCAGTTAATACGCCATCGTCCGAATCTGACGTCAAATCCTGCAAATCGTCCATCAATTGAAGATAAGCTCCATAAACATATAAGAATGTCTCCACGTCTTCGCTAATTGTTCCCGACAACAAATACCCATCAGCAACCACCGATGTTCCGCCTTTCTCAATACAAATCGTCAAACGTTCATCAAAATTCAAATCTGCGATTCCGGCGATTAACTGAACGCTTGCTGCCTGAGCAGTGTGAATATTAAGTAGACTTTGATACAATTTCGGACATAAAGCCCTATCCCACTCCGATTCGATCAACTCCACCATTTCATAAATCCGCTCTTCATGTAGATTTTGCGGTTCAATCTGTTTTCCGGCCAAGCGATCAGAAAACCGGTCAACAAAGGCAATCTTATCCCAAGATATTATTGTCGTCTAAATAATTATCGGTATAAGGATATAACATACTGTAAGCAAAGACTGAAGGGGTCAATTTGATCTCCATTCCCATCAGCAACTGCAATCCATTCATGATCCAGACATTCCGCATAGCCTGAAAAGCATCTTCAATCGTTATCTCAGAATCGTAATGTCGAGCTACTTTTAGAAATTTCCAGGAACTTTTAATCATTGGCTCGGAAATGATCAACTGTAATTGCTCATCGCTATAATCGAATACATGACGAAAGAAATCTGACATATCCTGCAGCAATTCGTTCTTCTGAAGACGCAAAGTCTGATAGGAACCATTTGCTTTTTTAGCTTTCCTTTTAATACTGCCCACCAGCTTTTCAAATTGCCTTTCGCAGGCTGCTTGCTCTTCCGGATTATATACTCTCATATTTTGCGGGAAAGTGGAATCACTCGAATTCCAAAAATCCAGAACAATTTTCGTTTTATTCATCTTCGAACTCATAGGATAGCTTTCTTTTTATGATACCAAAGAGAATCAATTCTGTTTCAGCATCCTTACTGTTTCCGACGAATAGCTGAGATTTATCGGCAAAAATCGAGTGTCTAAAAATTTCAATGAAAACTTAATATTTTTTAATCGGTGCAGTATCTCCGGACAAAATTTTTCTATATTTGCATCGCCTTTGAGGGAAACACCCGACGAAGGTTTGCAGCCGAAAAGTCGGCATAAAAGCAAATAATTTATTGCCCAGATGGCGGAATTGGTAGACGCGCTAGTTTCAGGGACTAGTGTCCGCTTGGACGTGCAGGTTCGAGTCCTGTTCTGGGCACAAAAGGAGTTGATTATCAGCTCCTTTTTTTATTGTCATACCCGAACTCATACCCGGATGTGTTTAGAACGCGTCAGCAGCTTTTTTAATAAAGCCTTTAGCAATTTATGAAATTTATTGCTTTCGGTTTACCTCTATTCAATAAAATTTATCGGTTTCGGCATTTTCATGAACTTACAGGTAACTTTTTCCTCTTATCTTTTTCGTGGAGGTTTGTCCCGGGGGGATACTTTCCCATTTTAAACAAACTAGAAAACAAGGTATGGCGGGTTATTGTGCACATGACATACTCACGAAGGCAACTGACGACTAAAAAGGCTGGGGGTGTAACGATTGCGAAAACTTTAATTTACACTACATTGTTTTACTTGTTAAATCCCAGCTTAACAGTGATAATTTGAATATGCAACAAAAAACTGTTCGGCTAGTTAAGAGATATGCTGCTGTTGTCTGATTATTATTTAATTGTTCAAATTCGTTTGTTGTTTTATATCCACTCTCTCCAAGCTTCAAAAATCATGACCATTGCCAAAGTATCCAACTCACAATACCGGAGTAAACCGTTTATCAAAGCCTGTTGCTCCTCTTCAGCCATCTGGGTAAATTGCATTTTTGCATAGGCAGTCATTGCAGCACCTCCGTCGGCTAGGATAGGATTTTCAGTCATAAAGTCTTCTGTATGCTCTACTCCGTCAAATAGCCTTGGCAAGAGTTTGTAGGGATTGATTACTTCGCCCTGAGCATCTTTTCTTAACCACACCCAACCATCCTCGTAATTTAGGCTTTTAATAGGTGAATTACGACCATAAATGGGTCTACCATACTTCTTCTGCAGAAAATCAGAACTATTCAACACAGCCGGTAAGACGACCTTAATCGAGTTAGAGCCCTTCATGCAAAGATCATAATAGAATAATTTGACCATTTCGAGCATATCAACCATAGTGCGTTCTGAATCCCAATCTTCTACAGAATTGCGACTAGAGGTGGAGATTGACTGAATGAATTGTTTCAAATCGTCCCTCTCTGCTGCAGGCAAATTCCGTTCGTTTTGGAGCTGCACATAAATTTGGTTCAGTACTGTGTTTTCATGTGCTGCATATCTAAAAATAGTTCCTTCATCATTCTCGAGTTCTTGCTTAAGTGCCCTTAGGAAATCATAGTTTGGAAATTCGCCTTTACGCGTCGAAATATACTGACCTACATGCTCAATTCGGCCATTTTCATCCATCATGTGGTGAGAAAACTGGAAAGCAATTTGTTCATAAGGCCTACGCCCCTCGTGAAAAGGAATAGCGACCATACTGGTTTCAAAATCGATGAGATGAAGTGGGTATTTAAAGCTTTGCAGTTTGTGTTTAATACCTTCCCTGTCTAAAAATGGAGTATAGTCACCCGCAAGTGACTTCTGTACTTGTAACCATTGGCGCTCAGTTCGACTTAAACCATCAGATCCATAATTGACACTCAAGTCGGTCTCTGTTAATTGAGACTGAAAAACTTTTCCTTCATCCAGAAACCTCTGCTTTCGACGATTATCCCATATTTCCATCACCGTGGGCTTTTTAAAATCTTGCTCAGTCCACTTAAATTCTCTTCGTAAACATTCTTTAAAACCTGATTTCAGTCCTCGTGCTTCCTCTTCTTCTGTGCAATAAAATTCACACTTCCAGCAGATCGGAGCAATAAGTGTATCGATTCGAACATCAGCTTCGTAATTCTGCGCATAGTATACGATC
>QKCF01000007.1 GCA_003246935.1 Sunxiuqinia sp.
CGCTTTGAAAGTCTTTTTCATGATTAAAAAATTTAAAGGGTTTAACTGAACTTTAATAAATAATCTTGTTTGGTTTTGCTTTAACGTGTGATCTTTTAAAATGCTCGAAATTTGTGAAAGGGTCCCCTCTTATTTTTGTCTCCGGAATCAAAAATAGATATGTTTTTGAATGAGGGGGTGTGAAAATATGGGGGTCTACTGGGAATTAACATTAAATTAATATACGAGACAGTGAAAAGTAGTTCTTTGGGTATTTTTGCTGTCAAAAGTGTAGAAAAACTCCAAAAAAAAGACGAAATGACAGTTCTGTTCTGTTTTGAGTGGAAAAAAGCGAATGAATGTGCTGTCGCTTCTTGTGTGTTTTTGCAAAGAGAGCGTATTAATGGTGTGGTGACGCTACAGAAAGGCATTTTTGAGAATTTTAAAGAAGGGGCTTCTTATTTTGGGGGTGTTGTCTCGAAAAAACTATTTTTTCGTTTTTAGGGGTAAAATGTTTGCAGTGTGTTTTTGTATTCGGGTGAAAATTTGGTTTATCTTTTTCTGTTTGCAATTGGGTCTCATTTCACAATGATATCATAAGCCAGGGTTTGTTCTAGGGATGATAAATCTGGAGTCCGCTTTAATAATATAATTGAGTATATTTGGGCAAAAATCTTACAAAATGAAACTTTGGGACAAAGGATACTCTGTTAATAAGCTAATCGAAGATTTTACAGTTGGTAAAGATCGGGAGCTGGATTTGTATTTAGCACCCTTTGACGTGCTGGGGTCAATGGCTCACGGAACGATGCTGTCGAAGATTGGTTTGTTGCCGGAGGAGGAGCTGGATCAGTTGCTGGCAGAGCTGAAAGAAATTTATAAGCTGGCTGTTGCCGGAGATTTTGTTATCGAAGATGGCATAGAAGATGTGCACTCGCAAGTCGAAACCATGTTGACGATGAAATTGGGTGATATCGGTAAAAAGATTCATAGTGGTCGATCGAGAAATGATCAGGTGCTTGTCGATCTTAAACTGTTCACCCGCCACGAGCTTCGCGAGGTTGTAGAGTTAGGTTATAAATTGTTTCAAACGTTAATTAAGCAGGCAGATAAGTATAAGGATCATTTAATGCCGGGCTACACGCATTTGCAGGTTGCTATGCCGTCATCGTTCGGTTTGTGGTTTAGCGCCTATGCAGAGAGTTTGGTTGACGACTTTATGGTATTGCATGCAGCATACCGGGTTGCTAATCAAAATCCGCTGGGATCGGCTGCAGGCTATGGCTCTTCGTTTCCTTTAGACAGACAGATGACAACCGATTTGTTGGGTTTCGAGCAAATGAACTACAATGTGGTGTATGCCCAGATGGGGCGTGGTAAGATGGAGAAGATTGTGGCGTTTGCTTTGTCGTCAATTGCGGCTACTTTGTCAAAAATGGCATACGATGTCTGTTTGTATATGAGTCAGAACTTCGGGTTTGTGAAATTGCCTGATGAGCTAACAACTGGATCAAGTATTATGCCGCATAAAAAGAATCCGGATGTTTTCGAGTTGTTGCGTTCGCATTGTAATAAAATACAGGCTATGCCAACCGAGATTACATTAATGATTAATAACCTTCCTAGCGGATACTTCCGCGACTTACAGATTGTCAAGGAAGCATTCTTGCCATCGTTTAAGGATTTGAAAAACTGTTTGGAGATTGCTGATTTTGCATTGAGTGAAATTAGTATCAAAGAAAATATATTGGATGATGACCGGTATAAATTTGTTTACAGCGTAGAAGATGTAAACAAAATGGTGATTGAAGGAGTACCATTTAGGGATGCCTATAAGAAAGTAGGGATGGATATTCAGGCTGGTCAGTATGAACCTACCCGTGAAATTAAACACACCCATGCCGGGAGCTTGGGTAATTTGTGTTTAGCAGAAATTGAAGCAAAAATGGAGGCAGTGGTTTCTAAGTTCAATTTTGAACAAGTGGATCAGGCTTTTGAGAAGCTGCTAAAATAGTGTAGGCCTGTTAATTAATCGTTATTTTTTACATGGAGGTAACGTTGATGGTTAGGCTTAGGTTGAAGTATAAGTTGTTCGATTTCATTTTATTATGAAATTCGGATGGAAAAGTAAAGAGTTAAGGCTGTGTTTTTGAGCAGCTTTTTTGAATACCGAAATTGGTTTGTATTCAATTATTGGCTATTTTTGCTTTCACTTCGTAAGTTTTTCGCGGGTTTTGCTTATAATTTTAAATCACTGGCGAATTTTATCAGTGATTTTATTGTGTCTTGTGGGCTAAAAACAAGACTTAGGTGATTAAAATAAAAATGTATAATAAAGATGCAGTTAGAAACTCCCAAACAACAGGGCTTATATCGCTCTGAATTTGAACACGGTAGCTGTGGGATCGGATTCGTAGCTAACCTGAAGGGTCGGAAGCAACATCGTGTGCTGTCTGATGCTTTGGCGATGTTAGCGCGCATGGAACATAGGGGTGGTACCGGTTATGACATTAAGAGTGGGGATGGAGCTGGTATTTTGATTCAGATCCCTCATGAATTGTTTATGGAAGAATGCCCGAAGGATGGAATTAAACTTCCTGGATTCGGCGAGTACGGCGTTGCCATGATTTTCTTCCCTGGACGACCGAAAACGTTCGGAATGTAAGGATATCATTACCCGCAACCTGAATAAGTTTGGTTTGCCATTCCTTGGTTATCGTAAAGTTCCGGTTGATAATTCTGATTTAGGCCGTGACTCTCGTGCGACGGAACCATTCGTACAACAATTGTTTATCGGTAAACCAACCGATATGTCAGTTGAGGAATTTGATCGCAAACTTTTTGTATTCAGAAAATATACTGAACGTTTAGCCCGCGAATCTGTAGCCGGTATCGGTTACGATGGATTGAATATTATTTCCTGTTCATATAAGACTATTATATATAAAGGTCAGTTGACAACCGAACAGGTTACATTATACTTTAAAGATTTAACCAATCCGTTAGCCGTAAGTGCTATCGCATTGGTACACTCGCGTTTCTCTACAAACACATTCCCATCGTGGAAATTGGCACAACCTTTCCGTTATATTGCTCACAACGGTGAGATCAATACCAATAAAGGTAACGTGAACTGGATGCGTGCCCGTGAAGCGCTGCTGGAATCAACACTGTTTACTCGCGAAGAGCTGGAAATGATTTTCCCGATTTGCGATTTGAAAGCATCAGATAGTGCCAACCTGGATATGGCAATCGAGATGTTGGTGTTGAGCGGCCGTTCATTGCCTCAGGTAATGATGATGCTGATTCCTGAAGCATGGCAAAACGATCCGCACATGGATCCGAAGAAAAAAGAATTCTACGAGTTCCACTCAGCAATGATGGAGCCTTGGGATGGTCCTGCTTCGGTATGTTTTACCGATGGTGTATTGGTAGGTGCTACGCTCGACCGTAACGGTTTGCGTCCTTCTCGCTATTGTGTAACTGACGATGATATGTTGATCATGTCATCTGAGTCGGGTGCGTTGGATGTTGATCATGCAAAAGTGAAAATTCGTGGTCGTTTGCAACCTGGTAAAATGTTCGTTGCTGATCTGGAACAAGGACGTATCATTTCTGACGAAGAAGTTAAAGGTAATATTATCTCACGTCAACCTTACGGTGACTGGGTTAAAAATAACATGACTTACTTGGATGATCTGCCATCAATTCCTGATTTGGAATTGAGAGAACCGGATCAAACAACCTTGTTTAAGCGTCAGAAGACTTTTGGTTTCACACACGAAGAATTGGAAGTGTTGTTGAAGCCGATGGCCGAAACCGGAAAAGAAGCAATTGGTTCAATGGGTGCCGATAACCCATTGGCTGTATTGTCTGACCGTCCTGTTTTGTTGTCTCACTATTTCAAACAATTGTTTGCGCAGGTAACTAACCCGCCAATCGACCCAATCCGTGAACGTATTGTTATGGACTTGCGGACTTATGTTGGTGGTTTCAAAAATATCCTGACAGAATCTCCGGAACACTGTCGCCGTATCGCTATTCCTCAGCCGGTATTGACAAACGAGCAGTTGGTTAAGTTGAGCTATGTTGACCATACGCACTTCCAAACTAAAAAAATCAGCGTCGTTTTCCACGCTGACGGTAAGGAAGGTACGCTGGAGAAAAAATTAGAGCGTTTGTGTGTTTACGTTGAAGATGCAATCGACGAAGGTTACTCAATCATCTTGTTGTCTGACTTCTCTGTGAGTACAGATCACGCTCCCATTCCTTCAGTATTGGTAGCTTCAGCTGTTCACCACCACTTAATCCGTATCGGAAAGCGTGGTAAGGCTGACATTATTATGGAAGTTGGTGATGTTCGTGAAACTCATCACTTGGCCGTGTTGTTAGGCTACGGTGTTTCTGCTGTTAACCCTTATATGGCTATCGATACCATCAAGCAAATGGCTAATGACGGTGTCTTGGGTGATCTGACACCGGAGAAAGCCATTAAAAACTATATTAAAGCAGTGAATGGTGGCTTGTTGAAGATCTTCTCAAAAATGGGTATCTCAACGTTGCAATCATACCAAGGTGCACAGATTTTCGAAATTCTGGGTATCAACACAGAAGTAGTTGACAAATACTTCACAGGTACCGTAAGCCGTATCCAAGGTCTTTCACTGGACGACATCGCTAAAGAAGCACTGGCGCGTCACCGTCAAGGATTCCCGTCACGTTTAGGTGGATCGAAAGTGTTGGAACCAGGTGGAGATTACCACTGGCGTGTTGGTGGCGAACGTCACTTGCTGTCGCCAAAAGCGGTGAACTTAATTCAGAAAGCGACTCGTGAGAACGACTACGCTACTTACAAACAATATTGTCAGGTTGTTGATGATCAAACTAAAGCTGCATTTACGCTGCGTGGTTTGATGGACTTCAACTCTGATCGCGACCCGATTTCAATTGATGAAGTTGAACCGGCAGATAACATCTTGAAGCGTTTTGCTACAGGTGCGATGTCATTCGGTTCTATCTCATGGGAAGCACACACAACTTTGGCTATCGCCATGAACCGTATTGGTTCTAAGTCGAACTCAGGTGAAGGTGGTGAAGACCCGATTCGTTATTCAAAATTGCCAAACGGCGACGATATGTGTTCGGCTACCAAACAGATTGCTTCAGGACGTTTCGGTGTAAACAGTTACTACCTGAGCATGGCGAAAGAGCTTCAGATTAAAATGGCTCAGGGAGCAAAACCTGGTGAAGGTGGTCAGCTTCCGGGACACAAAGTAAACGGATGGATTGGCCGTGTACGTGGTTCAACCCCTGGTGTAGGTTTGATTTCGCCTCCTCCTCACCACGATATTTATTCAATCGAGGACTTGGCTCAGTTGATCTTCGACCTGAAAAACAGTAACCGCGATGCCCGTATCAACGTGAAATTGGTTTCTGAAACCGGTGTTGGTACTGTTGCTGCTGGTGTTTGTAAAGCAAAAGCTGATGCAGTGTTGATCTCTGGTTTCGACGGGGGTACAGGTGCTTCTCCGCTTAGTTCAATCAAACACGCTGGTTTACCATGGGAGCTTGGTTTGTCGGAAACTCACCAAACCCTGGTTCGCAACCGTCTGCGTAATCGTATCACCGTTCAGGCTGACGGACAGATGAAAACTTCACGCGACTTGGTAATTGCTACTTTGTTAGGTGCCGAAGAGTGGGGATGTGCAACAGCTGCATTGGTGGTTGAAGGTTGTATCATGATGCGTAAATGTCACAGCAATACCTGCCCGGTAGGTGTGGCAACTCAGGACGAGCGCTTACGTGGTAAATTCAAAGGAAATCCGGATCACGTAGTGAACTTCTTCGAGTTCCTGGTAGAAGGTGTGCGCGAGATTATGGCGGAATTAGGTTTCCGTACAATTAATGAAATGGTTGGCCAGTCGCAATGTCTGAAATTTAAAGACGACGTTGATCACTGGAAATATAAAAACCTGGATCTTAGCCCGATCTTATTCAAAGAAACCATCGGAGCTGATCAAGGCTTATATAAGACGAAAGATCAAGATCACCTAATGGGGGAAATTCTGGACTGGAAATTCGTTGAAGCAGCACAGAATGCCATCAAAACAGGAGAAAAAGTTTACGCTGAATTCCCGATTATCAACATTAATCGCAGCGTAGGTACAGTTCTTTCGCACGAGGTTACCAAAGTGCATAAAGGCGAAGGTTTACCTGACGGAACTATTCACTTCAAAATGACCGGTTCTGCAGGACAATCGTTCGGAGCATTCATGTGTAAAGGTATCGAGCTGGAAGTTGAAGGTGATTCTAACGACTACTTCGGTAAAGGTTTGTCAGGTGGTCACTTGGCAATCTACCCGAACAAACAGGCTCAGTTCGTTCCTGAAAAGAATATCATCGTAGGTAACGTATGTTTCTACGGAGCAACAGGTGGTGAAGCTTATATCCGAGGTGTTGCCGGTGAACGTTTCTGCGTACGTAACTCAGGTGCTAACGTCGTTGTTGAAGGAATCGGTGATCACGGTTGTGAGTACATGACTGGTGGTAAGGCTATTATCCTTGGAAAAACAGGACGCAACTTTGGTGCTGGTATGTCAGGTGGTGTTGCCTACGTATTGGATGCTGATGGTACTTTCCCTGCCCAATGTAACATGGAGATGATCGGTCTTGAGAAAGTCGAAACTCCGGAAGAACAAGCTGAGCTGAGAGCTATGATTGAGAAACACCTGGCAAAAACAGGTTCGGCCGTAGCTGAATATATCTTATCTGACTGGGAATACAGCTTATCGAAATTCGTTAAAGTGCTTCCGACTGATTACAAACGGATGCTTGGATTTATCGAAAAAGCACGTAACTCAGGTAAATATGAA
This sequence comes from Sunxiuqinia sp., assembly GCA_003246935.1. Classification (GTDB taxonomy): domain Bacteria; phylum Bacteroidota; class Bacteroidia; order Bacteroidales; family Prolixibacteraceae; genus Mangrovibacterium. The sequence goes on from QKCF01000007.1 coordinate 6,852, forward strand.
AAAGAAAGCGATATCATCGATGCAGCATTCGATATGTCACTGGCAAGCAAGTAATTCAACTTTGGAAAAGAAAAAATGGGAAAGCCTACAGGATTTTTAGAATATACAAGAGTTGCTAATCCAACTCGACCAATTCCGGAACGTTTGAAGGACTGGAACGAAGTCTACGTTCTGAGAGATAAAGAAACTTGCGAAACGCAAGGTGCCCGTTGTATGGATTGCGGTATTCCGTTCTGTCATCGTGGCGAATTAATGCACAA
>QKCF01000121.1 GCA_003246935.1 Sunxiuqinia sp.
CAATTCTCGTTTCACAAATGAAGAGATCAGCGGAATACGAATTGTTCCGGGGACGACACTCATTAAGAAACGATAGAGACGATTTGAAAATCCCGGCACGATAACCTTCCTATGAGCAAACATATCTCGAATGGCGATCCTGGCAACCTCCTCGGCGCTTTTCACTCCGAAGCGAGCAACTCTGGACTGACGATTAACCCTGGCACATACATCCGAATTAGTGGGCATTGGGCCTGGACAAAGAGCGCTGACAAACACTCCCGTATCTTTCAGTTCTTCATTCAGGCACCTTGAAAAATTAGATACAAACGCTTTCGATGCCGGATATAGCGTTTTGTAAGCAATAGGGCTAAATGAGGCCATACTAGATACGTTTAAGATGAAAGCTTCATCATGCTCTTTAAGCTTAGGTAATAAATACCAGCTCAAAAGGGAAACAGAGCGGATATTGATTTGAATCATCCTGCTTAAATACGAACTGTCAACCGAATCAAATGACTTCGATCCCCCAATTCCTGCATTATTAACCAGCATGAAAACAAACCTACGCCCCACCCAGTGGTGAATCTGCTCAAAAGCATCCACTTTGGTCATGTCTATTTCAAAAGCATCTACCTCAACCCCGAACTCACTCCTAATTTCAGAACAAACAAGATCGAGTCCATCATTGGGTAGAGAAATCAGCAATAAGTTGAGCTTGCGTGAAGCCAATTCTCGTGCTAAAGATCGGCCGAGTCCTTTGCTGGCTCCGGTAACCATAGCATACCTTTGTTCATGAGTTTTCATAAGGCTTTGTTTTTGGGCGTTTAAACGATCTTGTCTTGCCACAAGCAACTTGTAAACAAGAAAATATGCAAGAAAAGCGGTCGGAATACCTGTTATTAAACCACCAATGAGAAATGCGGCCAAAACAGTTAGACCTGATCCGAAAATAGTGCTCAAGGAGAGTAGTTCGGGATTTCGCGCCAGATTGAATGACTCTTCAATTCCCAGCATCTCAGCACCAATTAAAAAATTGAATCCGAACACAAAAGCTCCGGTTAATATATTTGTTTGGAAAACAGCAATACCGGCTGCAAATTTGTTCCAATACAATACACGTGCTAAGAACACCGCGATAAAAAACTGGAATCCAATGAAGGGAGTCATCCCTATAAAAGTACCCAACGCAAAACCTTTTGCGATCCGATCCGGACTATCTTCTAGCTTTAAAATCCTTTTCTGAAATGTTCTAAAGCGTTCCTTCCAAACCAATCTCCACTTCCTGCTGTTAACCGAACTTTTCATAACAAGTAATTTAGGATGAATAATCTCACTGGTCATTTATCGACTAAACCAACGAGTTTCTACATCAAAATTACCTCCAATACATGCCTTTGGGATACGGATTATCAAAATGAAATCCCGCCTAATTTGCAGTTTTCGCAACTCCCTCCTTCAATGCGGCACTCTATTTGCGAGAAATACGAAATAAAACATTTAAATCTTTTATCTCCGTACGGATTTATGCAAATATTTTACACAAAACACTAGAACAAAGGGCAATAACTACAAAATATTTTCAAACAATATCATTCCCGAAATAAAATATGAAACTTTGACATATCAGACACAGTAAAAACAATATGTTCCTTCCAAGCCGAAACCACACATATAGCCTATGGATCAATGTAAGCAAATACAAAAAGAGCTATTCGAAAAGATCAAACTCCTCTTGCCTCCTAACGTTTCAATGGTTCATGCTGTTTCCGAAGTACTTGGCCTTAGTTACGACAGCACTTATCGCAGAATACGTGGTGAAAAATTTTTGGCGATAGACGAGTTAGTTAAACTAGCATCAAACTTTGGTTTATCGATTGACAATATTTGCATGCCTGACAATCAATTTATCACGTTTGATCACCATGCCATGGATCCTGCAAATTTCCGGTTCAAAGATTGGGTAGCAACAATTCTCAATGATCTGATTCGAATAAAAGAAGCCCCGACCAAGCACATTCTTTACTCAGCAAAGGATCCTCCTATCTATCATTATTTTGTTATTCCCGAGATCGTCGCATTTAAAGAATTTCTTTGGGAAAAGTCTGTCTTTCAATTTCCTGATTATATCGATAAGCAATTCACATTCGACTCTATTCAGACAGAAACTCTTGAAAAAGGGAAACTCGTAAGCAAGGTCGCAACCAAAATTCCGACAACCGAGATCTGGAACGAGAATACACTCCTGTTAACAATGAAGCAAATCGAATACTACTGGGTTGCAGGTCTGTTCAAGAAGAAAGATGATGTATTAAACCTCCTAGACAAAGTTGAAAAGTGGATTATGCACCTTCGAACTCAAGCGCAGCTTGGCTATAAGTTTATGATAGATGAACCCGAAGAAGGAATTGAAAATAGCTACACCCTTTATGAAACAGAACTGATACACAACGACAACCTGATCGTAGCAACAGTAGCCAACAAGAAAGTGACTTATATTGCGGTCAACTCACTAAATCTGTTGCGGACAACAAACCAAACTTACGGCGATAATGTCTCAGAATTCTTAAACAACCTAATCTCACGTTCCAACTTAATCTCGCATAGCGGAGAAAAGGAACGGAATCGCTTTTTCAACAAACATTTGTACTTACTGGAGGAACTTCGAAAAAGAATCAGTTACTAACTTGTTTTTGCCTGTTTTTCTCTTGAATGTATTTGATACATCTAGCCTGAAAAGTATAAGTCATAAAGCGTCGTAAAAAAAGCACAAGCTTGTTAGTGAACCCAGGAACGGCAAGAATTTTTCCACCATTAAGCGCCCGATAGCCGTATGTAGCAACCGCTCCGGCATCAGCCATATTAATTTTTATCTTTGGTCGTTGCGGATCAACGGTATTCTGAAAACCCGTTTTTGTAATTCCCGGACATAATACCGTCATACTCACACCAGTTCCCCTGAGCTCCGTTGCTACCGAAGTAGTAAATGAAAGCAAATAGGCCTTTGTTGAATAGTACATAGACATAAGCGGCCCCGGGTGGAAAGCGGCAAGTGAAGCTACATTCAAAATCCTACCGGAGCGGCGCTCAACCATTCCCGGCAAAAACAATTTTACTAATTGAGTAGGGGTATTAATATGGAGATTTATCATTTTCTCTTCCCGCTCCCAAGATGTTACAGAGAACATTCCAAACATACCAAAACCCGCATTATTAACTAAAACGTCCAAGCTTACTCCCAACTTTTGGACATGATCAAAAACGAGGAGCGCAGCTTCTTTTTCACTTAAATCAAAAGAAAAAGCTTCAACATTATTACCATATACTGCGGAAATTTCTGTTTTGTGAATCATTAATTGTTCTTCATCTTGGTCCACCATAATTAGACTATACTGATCTTTACTAAGCAGCTTGGCAAATTCGAGCCCAATCCCACCTGCTGCACCTGTAACTAATGCCCATTTCTCCATAAATACTTTTATTCAGTTTTCATTATTCGCCTTCATATAGTTTCGTTAACTACAATAAAAAAACAATATTGTGTAGTATAAGCTAAAACATCGGGGGGGATGACAACAACATAATCACCCACCTTTCCTGAATTTATAGAAAGCTTTCAAACAGATTTACATTCGTTCTTGTTTTATCCAATTCCATTTCCTTATTTTTACACCGATGAATTCATCCAAACACAAATATGTTATTTGGGAAGGCTGGATCTCCATTATCTCCAACATCCTGCTGTTCTTCCTGAAATACTGGGCCGGCGTAGTATCCGGATCAATTGCCCTAATTGCCGATGCTTGGCACACGCTAACTGATTCTGTTTCTTCTGTTATTGTACTCATCGGTGGTAAGTTATCGCGTAAACCTGCCGATAACGAGCACCCATTCGGCCATGGCCGCGCAGAGCACATCGCTGCTGTTATTATTGGGGTACTGCTCGCTATAGTCGCTTTCGACTTCATGATTAGCGCCTATGACAAGCTAATGTCCCGGAAAGCCGGGAACTTTGGGACGATCGCTATTGTCGTAACGATTATATCGATTGTTACCAAAGAAGCCATGGCCCAATACGCCTTTTGGGCCTACAGAAAATCTAACGCTTCGATCCTGAAAGCCGATGCCTGGCACCACCGCACCGACTCCTTATCTTCAATTATCATTCTGATCGGTATTTTTGCAGGAAGGTACTACTGGTGGATCGACGGCTTACTGGCCTTTGTTGTTGCTGTAATGATTGGTTATGCCAGCTTCGAGATCCTGTCGCAAGAAATTAAAGCGCTTTTAGGTGAAGATGTCGACCCGCAAGAAATAGAACTAATCAAGAAAGAAGTATACATCCTTTTAAAACGCGAGGTTTACATTCACCATTTCCATCAGCACCGCTATGGCGACCATAGCGAATTAAGCTGCCACATCAAGCTTCCGGCACAAATGTCATTGGAAGATGTACACAACATCTGCACACAAATTGAAAAAATGATTCTGTACAAATTTAAAATGGTCGCAACAATCCACCCCGAACCCTTGAACGAACAGATAAAAGGCTAAACTTTTAAAGCGGGGAAGTGCTTTACTTGATATTATGCTTAAATTAGCCAGCCAAGAACAAACAAAGCATGAAGCAGTTTTTCCTTCTATTTATTTTGA
>QKCF01000437.1 GCA_003246935.1 Sunxiuqinia sp.
AGGGCCATCTCAACCATACTAACTGCACCTTCAACAATTTTGAAACGAGCTGCAACAATCGCTGTTGCTTGTTGTCTTTTCAACATAGCCTGAGCAATTTCCTGCGCATAAGCCAGGTAATTAATTCGTGCTTCCATTACTTCAACACCTGCAATTTTCAGACGATCAGTCACTTCACGTTCCAACTCTTCATTAACCTCTTCTCCGCCACTCCTTAATGTGATTTCGGCGTCTTCGTCTTCAAAATTATCATAGGGATATAAGCCGGCGAGCTTCCGAATTGCAGCCTCTGTTTGAATCGTAACAAAGTGTTCGTAATCATTTACATCAAATGCAGCCTTAAATGTTTCCTGCACCCTCCATACCAACACAACACCTATCATTACTGGGTTTCCAATCTTATCGTTTACCTTAATTGGTTCACTGTCCAGGTTACGAGCTCTCAAGGAGAGTTTCTTTTTTTCGAAGAATGGGTTTGTCCAAAAAAACCCGTTTGAGCGAATTGTTCCTTTGTAGTTTCCGAACAAGACAAGCACTGCGCTTTCATTCGGGTTAACAATCACGAACCCACGAATTAAAAATAAAAAAAGAACACTCAAGAGAACAGCGGGAATTATCATACCTCGCAGAAATCCGAACAACACCAGCAGAACAATGATTATTTCCAGTGTCACAAACAGGTACCCAGAAATTGCAGAATAAGATTTTTCCATGACTTGATTTTTTAAATTCATATTAATATCATTTTGATATCATCAAGTTAAAATAAAAAAGCATCTTTGTCAAGATGCTTTTCAATATAAAAAATCTAATTCCTTAACTAGTTTTTGTAAAATTCAGCTACACCAAAACGTTTAACTTCAACCGTTTCGTAGCTCTCTAAAAAATTTTGAATTCGATCCATGCAACTATTTGATGGGCTCACCAGCTCCATCTCATCTTCCGGCATGTCATCAAAACATGCCTGAAAATCTGCCTCGGATTCCGTTATAAAATCTAACCAAGTAAAAGTTTTACCCATAAGCGTCAATTTTAATGTTTAACTTACACTATTCTAACGCTTATTTAATCGAAATATTGTATCGAAACTTTACAATTTGGTCAGCAATAAGTTATTCTTCTCAATAATCTTCCGCAGATTGATTAACGCATAGCGCATACGCCCCAAAGCTGTGTTTATACTTACATCGGTACGGTCTGCAATTTCTTTGAAACTCAAGCCAAGATAATGGCGCATGATAATGACCTGACGTTGATCATCCGGCAGCTCATCAATCAGTCGTCGAACATCAGCTGTTATCTGCTCGAAAACCAACCGTTCCTCTATATTTTCATCTGAGAATTTTGAGGAATTGAATAAATCGAAGTCAGAATCTTCATTCGACATGGTATTCAACAGACGTTCTTTACGAAAATGATCAATGATCAAATTGTGAGAGATTCGCAGTACCCATGAAATAAACTTGCCATTTTCAGTGTACTTGCCTGTTTTCAACGAGCGGATAACTTTAATAAAAGTGTCCTGGAAAATGTCTTCGGCCAACGCTTGATTCTTCACAATCAGGAATATGTAAGTATACACCCGGTTTTTGTGGCGCTGAATAAGCATCTCAAGGGCTGACTGATCACCTCTAATGAAGTTTTGAACGAGCATGTTGTCGTTCTCAGTTTGTGTGCTGAACATTACTTTCTAATCTTAGTTAATAAAAAAGTAAAATTCTCCTATAGGCAATCAGTTTAAAAGGTGAGTGAAACTATTTATTTTTGCGTTTTTGTAAAATTCTTGGATTTCTGTTAAAAAAGCAAATTTTTTCTTAATAAAATTTAACACATAGGAATGACTGACAATAAAAAGGGACAAAATATTCACATCAAAGGTGCGCGTGTACACAATTTGAAGAACATTGAATTAGAAATCCCGAGAAACAAATTCCTGGTAATTACCGGACTTTCAGGATCCGGGAAATCTTCGCTGGCTTTCGATACGTTATATGCTGAGGGACAGCGCCGTTATGTTGAAAGTTTATCATCGTATGCACGTCAGTTTTTGGGCCGAATTAACAAGCCCGAAGTCGATTTTATAAAAGGAATACCACCTGCGATTGCTATTGAGCAGAAAGTTAACTCAAGAAATCCACGATCAACAGTAGGTACTTCAACAGAGATTTACGATTATCTGAAACTTTTGTATGCCCGGATTGGCAAAACAATATCTCCTGTCTCCGGAACTGAAGTAAAAAGACACCAGGTCGAAGATGTTGTCGACTTCATGTGTTCTTTTCCGGAAGAAACCAGAATGTTGATCTGCGCTCCGCTGCGTACAAAAAACGGTCGAACCATTGAAGAAGAAGCGGAATTGTTATTACAACAAGGTTTCTCAAGAATTGAAACACCAAAAGGCATCCAACGCATTGATGAACTAATTAAAGACAAAGAGCTCGCAAACTGTACCGGACAATGTAATTTGGTAGTTGACCGTCTTCAAGCGACGCGTGATGAGGATAACGTCAGTCGAATGGCTGATTCTACACAAACAGCATTTTTTGAAGGACATGGTGAGTGCATCGTTAAAGTATACACTGAAAACGGGGAAAAAGAAGAACACTTCTCGAACCTGTTCGAAGCAGACGGAATGGAGTTTGACGAGCCGACCGAACACATGTTTAGCTTCAACAATCCGGTAGGAGCATGCCCCAGCTGTGAAGGCTACGGTAAAGTAATTGGTATCGATGAAGATTTGGTTGTTCCCAACAAAGCACTATCCGTTTATCAGGACGCAGTAGCTTGCTGGAAAGGCGAAACGATGAAAGCCTACAAAGAACAACTAATCAAATCTGCTGCAAAGTTCGATTTCCCGATCCACAAACCTTATTACGAACTAAGTGAGGAACAGCAGCACTTATTGTGGACAGGCAACCCATATTTTGAAGGGATAAATGCCTTTTTCAAAATGCTGGAAAGCAATACGTATAAAATTCAATATCGGGTCATGCTGGCCCGCTATCGAGGGAAAACAAATTGTCCTGAATGTAAAGGAACCCGACTGAAAAAAACAGCAGGCTATGTAAAAATTAATGGAACATCAATACAGGAACTGGTACTGATTCCGGTTAACGAATTGCGCGAATTTTTCCATACATTAAAACTTGGAGAACACGATACCAAGGTTGCCAAACGGATTTTGATTGAAATCACCAGTCGTTTGGATTTCCTGTGCGACGTAGGACTTGGCTACCTAACCTTAAACCGATTATCATCGACCTTGTCGGGAGGAGAATCGCAACGAATCAATCTGGCAACCTCGCTGGGTTCGAGCCTTGTTGGATCGTTGTATATTTTGGATGAACCAAGTATCGGTCTTCACCCCAAGGACACAGAGCGACTAATAAACGTACTGCGCAAATTGCAAAAAATCGGGAATACTGTACTGGTTGTAGAACACGATGAAGAAATTATACGGGCAGCAGATCAAATTATTGATATTGGCCCCAAAGCAGGTGTTCATGGTGGCGAATTAGTTTTCCAGGGAGACCATGAGGCTTTGCTAAAAGCTGAAAACAGTCTAACTGCAGATTATCTTACAGGAAGGAAAAACATCGAGATTCCCAAGATTCGACGCAAATGGAATAATTATATTGAAGTTATCGGAGCACGTGAAAACAACCTGAAAAATGTTTCGATCAAATTTCCGCTAAACACGATAACTGCAGTGACCGGCGTAAGTGGATCGGGAAAATCAACTTTAGTTAGTCGAATACTCTACCCGGGCATTGCAAAAATATTTGGCACACACACCGAAAAAACCGGTCAGCACGACGCCATCAAAGGCGATTTTAAGCGGTTGACTGGTGTCGAGTTTGTTGATCAAAACCCAATCGGCAAATCGTCACGCTCAAACCCGGTCACTTATCTGAAGGCTTACGACGAAATCAGAAAGCTTTTCGCAGACCTGCAAGCATCGAAATATCAGGGCTTCAAACCGGCACATTTCTCGTTCAATGTGGACGGGGGACGTTGCGAGGAATGCCAGGGAGAAGGCGAAATCAGCGTTGAAATGCAGTTCATGGCTGACGTTCATTTAGTTTGTGAAAGCTGCCATGGAAAACGCTTTAAAGATGATATTCTCGAAATTCAGTATCGGGGCAAAAACATTTTCGATGTGCTCGAAATGACCGTCAACCAAGCCATAGAGTTCTTCTCTGAAGGGAAAAGCACAACAGAAAAGAAAATTGCGCATAAACTGCAGCCGTTACAGGATGTTGGCTTGGGGTACGTAAAATTAGGACAAAGTTCGTCAACTCTCTCCGGCGGAGAAAGCCAGCGTGTAAAATTGGCTGCATTCCTGGCCAAAGAGAAAGACAGCCCTACCCTTTTCATTTTTGACGAACCTACGACCGGCCTTCATTTTCACGACATCAATATTTTGCTGGTTTCGTTTAACGCTTTGATCTCTCGCGGACACAGTATTATCATTATCGAGCACAATCTCGACGTTATAAAATCGGCTGACTGGATCATTGATTTAGGTCCCGAAGGTGGAAAGAACGGTGGGAACATCGTATTTGAAGGTGTACCTGAGGATTTGGTAAAATGTAAAAACTCGTTCACAGGACAGTCTTTGCAGGAAAAATTATAAGCAAATGGCATCTCGCAAAAGCATAGTTATTCAGAATTGCTCAAATTGATGTAACTTAGAGTGCATAAATGCAGATCTATTGCAATTTAGACTCATTCAAATAGGCGTTCCTCCAAAAAAGAATAACTTTGCCGGCTAACATACGAAATGGGAATAAAAACTAAAGGAAATACTTCATCGTAAAGTATCATCTTTAGTTCTGAATACGATACAAATGAATATTAAAACACATTCTTTTCATATTCCGGTCATGGGACTGGGGTACACGGTTGACACACCAGTAAAAGTTGCCCACCTTGGGGTTTCTTCGGTGATCTCGATTGTCGACGACTTCCTGATTGAAAAAATGAGGGAATTTTACAGCCAGAAGTTCGATCTTCCGTTTAAAGAAATTTCGACGAAAGCCGAGGATTTCAGAGCTAAGCGTATCACGGCTTATCTCAACTTGGTTGACAAACTGGTTAGCGAGAAATATGAGGAAATGGTCAATAACTTCCATCAAAAAAGCAGCGAACTGGAAAAATACTTTGAGCTTTTACCAGATACTAAAAGCATCAAAGAAAAATTCAATTCGATGATGGAAAACAAGAGCCTGGCTGATGTAAAAGCCTGGTTGCAAAAGAACCTGACCAAAGGAACCATCGACGTAAACATCATGACCAAACTGGACAAGGTGAATTACCAAGATGGTGAGGCTCTGCCTTCAGAATTCAACGACGCACATGCGGCCCTACGCGGTTTTGCAAACAGCACGTTGAGCTCATCACTTGTTCTCTCCGCCGGTATGAATCCTCGTCTGTACAGCTACGTTGAAAACTTCGAGGATTTCTATCCAAACGCACAAGGTGAATTCAAAAAGAAAATAACCCTTAAAGTGAGCGACTATCGTTCAGCACTGATTCAAGGTCGTTTTCTGGCTAAAAAAGGAATCTGGGTTTCTGAGTACAGGATTGAATCAGGCTTGAACTGCGGCGGACACGCCTTCGCGACTCAAGGCTACTTGCTCGGACCAATCCTAGAAGAATTCAAGGACAAACGTGAAGAATTGGCAGAAGCTGTTTTTGCCGTGTTACAAAAAGGACTGGAAGACAAAGGGAAAGCTGCTTTGGCATCAATCCCCGAAATGAAAATTACAGCTCAAGGCGGTGTTGGAACAAACGAAGAGCATGAATTTTTGCTTGACGAGTACAAACTGGACAGTATCGGCTGGGGAAGCCCGTTTATGCTGGTGCCTGAAGCTTGTCACATCGACAAATACAGTTTGGAATTACTTCGCAACTCGGGTGAAAATGATTTCTACCTAAGTGATGCTTCACCACTTGGTGTACATTTCAACAATGTACGTGGTAGTAGCCAGCAAAAAGCAATCGAACATACCCGCAAAGAAGGGAAAGTCGGTTTCCCGTGTACAAAACGCTATTTGGTGTTCGACACCGAGTTTACCGATCAGCCAATATGTACAGCTTCACGCCGCTACCAAACGCTGAAAATTGAGCAAATCCAGGCGACTGATGCATCAGATGAGTGTAAACAATTGCAGATCGATAAATTAGCTGAAAAAGAGTGTTTGTGCGAAGGCCTAAGTAATTCAACTTATTTAGCCAACGAAATTACACCTGACAGCCCTCGTCGTGGCGTGAGTATTTGCCCTGGTCCAAACCTCGCCTACTTCAACAAAATTGCGAGCATGAAAGAAATGGTAGGCCATATATACGGGAAAAACAACTTATTGGAAGGTATCAAACGTCCAAACCTTTTCATAAAGGAGCTTCACATGTATGTTGATTACCTTGAAAATAAATTGGAGGAGCTAAAACACGCACAGGACGAAAAGCAAGCTTCTTACTACCGTGCTTTCCGCAAAAACATGCAGGAAGGAATTGGTTACTACAAGCAGCTTTTTGCCAAGTATGATGCTAAACTTCAAGAAATGAAGTTCGGTGCTGTGGCCGAATTAGACGCTATCAGTAAAAAAATTGAGGCTTTTCAAATTTAAGTTTCAAAACACATATGAAAAAGCAGGATGAATTTACCATCCTGCTTTTTTATGGCCTTTCAATTTCGTGTCAATTCGACAAATACAACTGAACAAAACCTCTTTCTTTTTCGTTTATATGTTTCAAAGTTTTTAAACAATCATTTTAGCAAACAAACAAGTGGAATCATGAAAAAGAATTACGATTTAGGTATTTTGGTTTTGCGGATCGCTATTGGTCTGCTGATGTTATTTCATGGAATTGGAAAACTACAGGGTGGATTAGGCTTCATCCAAGGAATGTTGGAAGCAAAAGGGCTTCCCGGTTTTATTGCCTACGGAGCACTGGTCGGCGAAATATTAGCACCATTGGCTATTCTGATTGGTTTTAGAACGCGTATCGCAGCGGCTATTTACGCATTAAACATGTTGGTAGCCTTTCTGATGGTACACATCTCTCAGTTCTTTATGGTAACTGAAACGGGAGGTTGGGCGCTTGAACTACTCGGGTTGTATTTGCTTGGAGCTGTTACGCTTTTCTTTACAGGAGCAGGCAAAATTGCAGTTTCATCATCCAATAACTGGGATTAATCCAAGACGAAACATAACGAAAAAGCAGTTCCTATTCAGGAGCTGCTTTTTTTCGCCCCTTATCTGACTAAAGAGAACCACGAAGAATTAGCTTTGGCGATAAAATCTCGAAAACCTTCTCTTTCGACTCAACGAACCGAGCAGCCTTTGCTCCCATTTCTGCAAAATCCGCCGAAATAACAGTAATTCCATCTCCTACCAACTCTTTTAATGGGCTGTCGTTGTATGCAATCAATCCAACATCACTGCCAAGTTTCAAATTCTGTGTTTTACAGCTTTTGACGATGTATACCAAATCTTCTTCCTTAATTGACAAATACGCTTGTCGCTTTTGTACTGCTCTATCCGACAATTTTGATATCACACTGTATTTCAAATTATTTGACTCACAAAATCGACTGAATGCATCAACAAATTGGGTAGGGTGCGGCGTCGTTGACGGGTAGACTAAGTTGAACTGCTCATAGCTACGTAACTGCTCCAAAACGCCATTTAAACACGCAACAGGTCCATCTTCAAAGTCCTGTGTAATGTAGGAAATATCATCTCGATCCGGCTTTCCCATATCCATAATCAGCAACTTATTGGGATCAATCTTTCGAACGACATCCTCGATCCGCCCGTGATTGATATTCATAACAACATACATACTATAACGCCCCAAACTATTTTGGATCAGTTGCTTGAAAACATCAGCATTGTAGTGATGGAACAATAAATCAACCACGTAATTATCCGGCAAATTAGATCTGAAACTTGAGTATAGCTGCTCTTTAAACGCACTGAAGTCGTCCAAAAGCATCATCACTTTAAACGAGACAGAATTCACAAAATACCCCTTGGTCGGCGTAGACGAGATGACACTGCGTTGCTTCAAAATTGTGTAAGCTTTAAAAATCGTGTCACGCGACAGACCACTCTGCTTGCTTAATTGATTAACTGAAGGTAAAAAATCCCCTTCCTTCAAATCACCGTTGCTAATCGCCTCATTAATGGCATGTAACAACTGCTGAATCTTTGTCTGCGCTGCCGCTTCGTCATATTTAAATTGAAATCCCATAATTTGCCTTTATTTACAAGAAAGCCTGAACTGCCAATGCAATTCAGGCCTATATCCAACAATTTATCTGAATATCGTAAAAAACGAAAACATCCGGGAAAGGACATTTTCTGAAATTCTCTTATAATAGTATGTGAACACTACAAGTATATTCACCTCAAAAATAGCATTTCCAGCCGAAAATGCGTCATGGTTACAATCGCCCTTTCGCACTGGACTAATCCGCACTTTCAATCGGCATAATAATGAATTGTAAATGTACGGTAGCCATAGATGCCTATGATAACGAAGCAGATGAGCGGAATGAGAAACGATACATTCACCGCAGGCCAGTTAAAAATTGTTTGCTGATCAATTACATAAGCTTGAAATTTCGGCAAGAATGTTCCACCGACAATCGACATAATCAAACCAGCAGCGCCAAATTTGGCATCTTCGCCCATGCCCCGTAATGCAATCCCATAAATTGTAGGGAACATTAAAGACATACATGCAGATATTCCCACTAAACAATACAATCCCCAGATGTCTCTGAAGAAGATTGTTCCCAGCGACAAGCTTATTGCTCCAACCGATAGAATCATCAACAAACGACCGGGACGAATGTACTTTAACAAAAAAGTACAAATAAAGCGTGAAACAAGAAAACAAGCCATTGCAACAATGTTGTAAGCCTGCGCTTTTTGAGCAGCATCACCCGCGGTCATTCCAAACTGTTCAACAAAAATGCGCTGCCCGTACTGCACAACAAAAGTCCAGCACATAATTTGAGCCCCCACATAAAAAAGCTGGGCAACAACTCCTTCGTAATAACGCGGAACCCGCATCAAATTTCTTAGCGCGCCAATCAAGTTCAGGTCGTGCGACGACTCTTCATTCTTTGGCATTTTAGTTAATAGGATGATCAGAAATACCGCAATAATAACACCCCCAATTGCGACATAGGGCGAACTGAGGATATCGAGATCGTGAGTTTTTAACGCCTCAAATTGCTCCGGCGACAGTAAAGCTCGTTCGTCCGCTCCCCGAGGGTCGAGGCGAGCCTGAATAAATGATTTAGCAACAAACATTCCGGTAAGTGAGCCCATCGGATTAAACGCTTGTGCCAGGTTCAGTCTTCGCGTAGCTGTCTCATCCGCCCCCATAAATAGGATGTAAGGGTTCGCACTTGTTTCGAGGAATGACAACCCGCAAGTCATCACAAAATAAGCAATCAAAAACGGATAGTATTGCCCAATCGCATTGGCCGGTATAAACAAAAGCGCACCGGTGGCATAAAGCCCCAAGCCCATTAAAATACCCGATTTATAAGAATACTTACGAATGTAAAAGGCAGCAGGGAAAGCCATTGCCCCGTAACCGCCGTAAAAAACAACTTGGACCCAGGTTCCGCCGCCAACCCCCATGTTAAAAATGCGGGAGAAGGCTTCAACCATTGGGTTAGTAATGTCATTTGCAAAACCCCAAAGGGCAAAGCAACTGGTAATAAGCACAAACGGAAGTATATACTCCGTCGGCACTACTCTTTCTTTAGATTTCACGTTAGGTTTGTTTTATTAGTTATCAGTTTGGTTTAATTATCAGTCAAAAGCATCTTTCAATTCAAAAACAGAAACTCCAAGTGTTTTCAGAGCAATCTCATTCAGTTCAGCTTCCTCGCCCTCAAAATGGAACGTTCGCTGAATGTGAATATGACTTTGCCCCGGCTGTAATTGCAGAGCCTCCGAAGATGATTCCAGTTCATAAAAAGGACCAAGTTGATCACCATTTTCCAATGGTCCGTCGTTATAGGCATTGATCAAGTCGCCTGAAAATGGCTCCTCTTGATTTACATCCCATGCAGAATTCACATAATCCGTTGCATAAGGATTGATTGTCGTTTCAAGAATAGTCAGACGGCGATTTACAAGGTCATAACTTCCTAAATACCGTTCGGCACGAGAAGGAGGTATTCCCAGTTTACTGCGGTATTTTCCATCAGCCTTAAACAGAATGTAATCCTTACAAACCTTCAGCCGCTCTACCGGAATTTCACCAAAATAATCTGTCTTGGCGATCTCATCCGACTCACCTTCCTTAAACGGAACAATTACAACAACGTCATCAGAAGGATTATACATCGACAACATCCAGATTGATGGTAAGCCTCCCGTTTTATCCCATGCTAGCTCACCGATATTCTGTACTTGATTAAGTGATTCGTACGCTACAGCTTTTACAGAGGAGCCGAGTTTACACCCCAATGTGAAATCAATTTCATCCGGAAGAATAATTCCCACCCGGCGAGTCACCGCCAAGTTAAATTCAGTTCCTGAATAGTTGGGCAAATTGAACTCCTTGTATAAAGTCACCATCTCAGGCATAACTTCCTGAACCTCCCAGACCATGATATCGATTGCTTTGGGAACACGCCAATTCTCGATATTTTGAGATTTCCCCGAATCGAAATAAAAGGAAAACTGTCCACCTTCGGGGCCGAGCCAAAATCGCTCTTCGCCGCCAAAAGCATTAAACTGCTCGGAGCGGGTTGTACTCTCAAATAATGCATGATTAACCCATCCAAACGAGTAGCCGTTTTCTCCAGCTGCTGTGCTGGTCATTACCCGTCCTTGCAGATCAGGAGCCACAAGTACCCGCGACTGTCCTCCTACAAGTTCTACTGCTGTCTGGTGCTTCTGAATCCATTCTAAATCGAAGCCATATTGTCCTTTCTGGTAAGTCATGAGGTTGTATTATATAAAGAATTAATGGGTGATTCCGGCTTTACCGAAACCACTAAAATTCTACGAAGATAAAACACCTTCTTAGAATCAGCCAAAGAGAGGGCCGTAAGTTTGACAAGCCTTGTAATCGGCGGCCTCTTTATCCATTCCGAATGATGCCCAGGCACTCGGTCTGAAGATAGCTGCCTCAGCCACATTGTGCATACATACCGGAATCCGTAGAATTGAAGCCAAGGTAATTAAATCAGCTCCGATGTGTCCGTAAGAGATTGCACCATGATTGGCTCCCCAGTTTGCCATCACATTGTACACATCTTTAAAAGCACCCTCTCCGGTCAAGCGCGGAACAAACCAGGTTGTTGGCCAGGTTGGGTTAGTCCGTTCATCCAAGATTTCGTGCACATCATCCGGTAGTTCAACAGTCCATCCCTCGGCAATTTGTAGAACAGGTCCGAGACCTTTCACCCAATTTACACGAGACATGGTCACTGGCATTTCACCGGCTGTCTTAAATTGAGAGGAGAAACCACCACCCCGGAAGTATCCTAAATCAGCAGGACTCCAAACCGTATTTTCAAGACAAGCGTCGGCATCTTCTTTTGTTATATCCCAATAAGGTTTCATAACTGGCTTGCCATCGGCATCTTTCTGGCGAGCTGTAGCATCCAATGTAGTTGATCCAGAGTTAATTAAATGAATAATACCATCTTTAGCCAATCCCGTCAACTCTTTTCCTGTTGCGCGTTTTACCGACTCAGGGCTCCAGAATGTGCGAACATCCGAAAATATCTGAGCGGTATTGGTCAGCAAATGTCCGAATAACATCGGAACAGCATTTAAGCTGTCGTTTTCTGTGGCAAATACAAAAGCTTCGCGTATCCCATTCCAATCGAACGACGAATTTAAAACTGCCTCAGTAAAGTCTGCATTTGGATAATAATCGGTCCATTGCCGTTGCCCTTGAAATCCACCGGTAATCGCATTGTGTCCTTTAGATTCTTCGTTGAAACCTAATTCAGCCAGTTTGGGATTACCAATCATCAAGTCCTTGCAAATGATCGTCATTTTTACAACAATTTCCCATTCCCAGTCTTTACGTTCCCGATCGCTCTGCTTTGCCGGATCATTACGGTCCTCGCCTTCAGAACAATTCGCCTTTACCCAAGCCAAAGCTTTTTCAAATTCCGTTTTATCATAGATTTCCTGATCAATTCGACGCTTTACTTCAATCGACTCAACAAACTCTGTACGCATACCCAAATAATCCTGAAAGAAATCCGGATTCACCATTGAGCCGGCAATTCCCATCGAAGTATAGCCGATCGACAAGTACGATTTTCCTTTCATTTGGGCTGCAGCAAGTGCCGCTTTTGCAAAGCGAAGGATCTTTTCCTGTACATCTTCCGGAATCGTCGTGTCAGTTGCATCCTGAACATCACGCCCGTAAATGCCGAAAGCCGGTAAGCCTTTCTGTGTGTACCCTGCCAAAGCCGCAGCTAAATACACAGCCCCCGGACGTTCCGTTCCGTTAAAGCCCCATACCGCTTTCGGAATCAATGGATCAGCATCCATTACTTCGGTACCGTAACACCAACAAGGCGTAACTGTTAATGATACGGCAACTCCTTCCCTGTTAAATTTATCAGCACAATTCGCTGCATCAGCAACACCACCGATGGTAGTATCAGCAATTACACACTCCACCTTTTCTCCAGATGGAAAGCGCAAATTCGCCTCAATCAAAGCTGCCGCAGCTTTTGCCATGTTCATAGTCTGATTCTCAAGTGATTCGCGAACACCTCGTTCACGTCCATCAATAACCGGACGAATACCAACTTTGGGTAAACGACCTATTAAACGGTTTGTCATTTGTCTTTTGTTTTATTGGTTTATTATATTGTGCTGTACTGTGCTGCAATTTAGGATATTTTCTTTTAGCTTGATTTATGCTGATAAACATTTTTTTATCTTTAAATTTGTGACTATTCATACTTGGCTAAATGTCAACTTTGAGTCACCCATTCTGACAATAAGACTTAAAATCAATTCATAAATACATTGTTTCAACTTTAAAAAGCTTCTTTTATGTCCTTACTTAAAATGAAACTTCATTGGCAAATCCTAATCGCTTTAGTTGTTGCAGTACTGTTCGGCTATTACGGCGGGGAGAATGTTAGATATGTAGCATGGATGGGAGAAATGTTTCTTAGACTGCTAAAAATGATCATTATCCCGCTAATATTTAGTTCTATCGTAAGTGGCGTCACAAGTATGGGAAGCGGCAAAAGTCTGGGGCGCCTTGGCATTAAAACGCTCTCCTACTACATGCTTACCTCACTGCTGGCAATTCTCACAGGCCTTTTCCTTGTGAACATTCTCCAACCGGGTGTTGGAGCAGAAATGGGCTTAAAAGAAAGTGCGACCGCATTTGAACACCAGGAGCCAACTCAAATTTCGGACATCTTTATGAGGATGATTCCTGAAAATATATTCCAGTCGCTGTTCAAAGGTGACATTCTTTCTATCATCTTTTTTGCGGTCTTGTTTGGTTTTTTCATCAGTGCAGCAAAAACCAAATACCAACAAACACTGGTTACTTTCTTCGATAGCATTTTTGATGTTATGATGAAAATGACTTTGTTCATCATACGTTTTACACCGCTTGGAATCCTAGGTATTGTTGCTGTTGAAGTTTCGAAGAATGCAGACCAACTGAGTCAGATAGCAGGGAGTATGGCTATTTATATGATCACTGTGGCTTTGGCCCTATCCATTCATGCGTTTGTTACACTCCCTGTTTTGGTGAAATTTATCGGTAGGGCAAAACCTTACACTCACCTCAAAAATATGATCTCTCCGCTGCTAACTGCCTTCTCCACTTCGTCTTCAAGTGCAACTCTTCCTCTCACAATTGAAGCAGTTGAAAATGATAGTGGTGTCTCCAATAAGATTACGAGCTTTACACTCCCGTTGGGGGCTACCATTAATATGGATGGAACGGCCTTGTATGAATGCGTAGCAGCGATGTTTATTGCGCAGGTGTACGGTATTGACCTGAGCTTTACTCAACAGGTAGTTGTCGTTGTTACAGCTCTATTAGCCTCGATTGGAGCTGCCGGAATTCCAATGGCAGGACTAGTCATGATTACCATCATTCTCTCTGCAGTACACCTGCCACTTGAGGGGGTCGGATTAATTTTGGCTGTCGATCGAATTCTGGATATGTACAGAACCTCAGTAAACGTATGGAGCGACAGTTGTGGTGCAGTGATCATCGCTAAAAGTGAAGGCGAGAAAACAAACGTTTAACATTAAATATTTTCGACAAAAAAATCCCGAACTGTATCAAAGTACAATTCGGGATTTTTTGTGGGCAGTAATCAACCAATCGAACTATTCTTCATCTGAATAAAAATCGTTCAACGAAATGATTTCAGCTGAGTTACAAACCGGACAATTTTGCTCCGTTTCGACAAAGCGATTAAATTTAGCATTACAGCTATTACAATAAAACCAATTTTCGTCGAAATGAAAATTTCCACCACGGATCACCAAGTCTTTTCCCTCCACCATCGACTGAGCAACTTTATTTCGTGCCGACTCATAAATACGAGTCAATGTAGGCCTTGAAACCTCCATACAAACAGCTGCTTCTTCCTGAGTCATATTCTCATAGTCCAGAAGTTTGATGGTCTCATACTCCTCAAAGAACAGAATAACCTGCTCTGACCTGTTCTTGGGTCCGTAAACTGACAAACCCTTGATTGCAGGAGGAGCTAATAAACGGCGATCTCTCTTTTTGCGTGGCATTATATGTGGTTTATTTTATTTAATAAATAATGATCTGCGATAACAAGAGCAGCCATTGCTTCAACAATTGGCACAGCTCTCGGAAGAACACACGGATCATGACGTCCTTTCGGGTTAATAACCGTGTCATTCGCATCTTTATCCACCGTATGCTGCTCTTTTAGTAATGTAGCAATCGGCTTAAAGGCTACGTTGAAATAGATATCTTCACCATTACTGATCCCCCCCTGAATACCGCCAGAATTATTCGTTTTAGTACGAATTCCGCTCTCAGTATTAACAAAGATATCGTTGTGCTGCGACCCTGATAATTTTGTTCCTTCAAAGCCCGAACCGTATTCAAATCCCTTCACCGCGTTAATTCCCAACATTGCATGCCCTAAATCAGCATGTAACTTATTGAATACCGGTTCGCCAAATCCTGTCGGTACACCTTGAATAACACCTTGGATGACACCACCTACGGTATCACGGTCTTGACCAGCAGCCTCAATACGTGCAATCATCTTTTCAGCAACTTCGGCATCCGGACAACGCACAATATTTGAATCTATTTGGTTCAGATCCAATTCCTTGTAAGTCTTCTCTAACTCAATCTCTCCTACTCTTTTCACAAAAGCATCAATACGGATACCCTGCTTTTTAAGCAAGAGTTTGGCGATAGCTCCGGCAACAACCCGCGCAATCGTTTCACGAGCCGACGAACGGCCACCTCCACGATGATCACGGCTTCCATATTTCTGAATGTATGTATAATCGGCATGCGAGGGACGGAAGATATCCTTCAAATTGTTATAATCATTCGAATGCTGATCCTTATTCCACACCACAAATCCGATTGGTGTACCTTGTGTTTTGCCTTCAAAAATACCTGATAAAAATTCAACCTGGTCAGACTCTTTTCGTTGAGTTGTAATTTTCGATTGTCCCGGTTTACGCCTGTTTAATTCGTTTTGGATGAATTCCATATCGATTTCCAAACCGGCAGGACAACCATCAATAACACCACCAATACCACGTCCGTGTGATTCGCCAAAAGAGGTTAACCTGAAAATCTGTCCGAAGCTATTCATTTTAAAAATTTAGAACCTCGCCACCGGTTAGTGGCAAGGTTTATAGAGAATAAATTAGTTTTCAATTCAATTAGCAACCGCATCCGCAGCCACCGTGTGAGCCTTCTGTTGAGCAAGATTCGTCGTCGCAACCACAACCACCGCTACCACAACTTGAATCATCTCCGCAACCACAGCCACTTCCACAACCACCAGAAACTGTCGCTGCAATTTCTTCATAAGTTGCATCTCGTACTTCCAGAATGTCACCACTGAAGAATAAATCTTCACCAGCCAGTGGGTGGTTGAAGTCCATTTTTACAACTTCATCACTAACTTCGAGTACGATACCATTCATACGTTGACCGTTTGAGCTCATCATTGGTACTGTATTTCCTACTGAGATCATCTCATCATCAAACTTACCATCCAAGATGAAAATAGTCTTAGGAAGATCAACAATTGCATTTTCGTCAACTTCTCCGTAAGCGTCGGCGCTCATCAAATTTATATTGAATGATTTACCTTGTTCCATGCCTTCCAATAAAGATTCGAACTTAGGCAACATTAAACCTGCTCCGAAAACAAAGGTCAATGGTCTCTCGGCTGACGCCTGTTCGATCAATTCCCCCTCTGCACTTCCGATTCTCAAATCATAGGTCAGAGAAACCATTTTGTTTTTTGAAATACCCATATAAAATTATTTAGATTGATTTTTAATAACTAAACTGCAAAGAAATAAAATTCACACAGATAATTAAATACACCCCGTGCTGATTTTTTTTTATTTAAAGATAACATCACAAAGCAACATTGGTTTATGTTGCAGGGACATCATTTCATACTATTAACAAATAATTATCGAATACCCCGCTAATTGTGTTTTTCATAAGCTAAAAATACAGTTCAACTTGAATTAAACTGTAGCCCTTTCCCAAGAGCAGTATATTAATTGTCGTACCAGCTTCTGTTTTTGTTGATTTTTAAGTCTTTCAACATTGAAGACGAAGCATTTAACGAGAAACTATAACTACGACGTTGCCCGAAAGGTACAAAATTAAAACTCATACTGAAGCAGTGTAATGACCTTGAAACGTTGAAGGTTGTAAATGAAAATTCACCAGCCTGAATGTCGAAGTTTGTTGTCATCGACATGTTCCACTTCTCCGTCAAGCTTAACCGACCGTTCATGTTAACACTTTGGTTAACCGTTGCTGACTTAAACGGATTCGAGTGTGAGTAACTCATGGAGTAGTTCATGCTAAACTCCCAAGGGATACTGAAATCGTAGTACTGCGGACCAAAAGGAGTCATAACCGGCATTTCATCTTCACCATCGTCGAAGAAATCATCGCCACCACCAGCAGGCTTTTGAGCTGTCGAACCTCCACTACCGGCCGTATTACCACCCTTCTTATTTTTAGATTTGAAGTTTAATCCAAAAGACAAGTTAGCAGCAGTTAACCGTCCTAACTTACCCAAACCAGAGCGGTTGTTCCAAGCGAACTGATTGATTCGGGTACTTCCCGTTGCATCCGTCATATATGGATCGACCGTTCCGCCAAAATTGAAGCTAATCCCCTTAATCGTTGTTCTACCGCGAATACTGATCGTACTCAAATTCAATGAGTCGGCAATCAGGTTATATGAACCGCTAAAGCTCAAGTTATCAAGAATCTTTAACTTCTGATATTTCTCTTTTGCATCCGTGCTCCCGGCGCTGGTCGTATCATTTTTAGCAGCAACTTTGGCCTCAATATTGTTTGCCAAACTAAAATTAATTGACCCGCTTTTTCCTCGTCCGGCGTTGCCGTATACGCTGTTCGAAAACCTGTTGAAATATTGCAACTGCCCTTTTTCATTGTAGTAGGTATCCCAAAAACCATATTTTGAAGCGCCAAAATCAGGACGATAGCTAAAAGAGACCGTCGGTGTAACTTTGTGACGGATCGCTTTAATTCTGGAATTTGGATTCTTCATTTCGTACATCCCGTAAATTGTAGTCGATGCACTCAATGCATATGAATAATCGTAATTTCGTTTAAATCCATATACCGTATCAATCATCAAAACTTCTTGCTGATTAGCATGATTGTAGATATAATGAGACTTGAGCTTACTGGTTGCCCAGCGTTCCTTGTAGCTAAAAGAGGGACTAAAGTTGATAAATTTCAACAAGTTGAAACTTGGCAACGTAATTGGGATGGAGTGCTGCCATCCGTTTTGCCAATCCTTCACCAGGTTCTGGTTCAGAATCTCGGTTTCTTTAGCTTTCACATAGTTTTTGATATTACCAGTATAGCCAACACTAATCTTCTCCCAAAACTTCAATTTTCCGGATCTGTTCTTAGCCCGAAAAGGATATTGTTTGGACATATTGAAAGTCATAACCGGTAAGCTAATGGCCATTGTCGAATCCGAAGAGTTCTGCGTATGGGTGATGTTTGCCGACATACTGAACGGACTGTTTTCCCATTTCTTACTATAAGAAATACTCGATGACTTTGTTGTACTCAGATAAGAATATGCATCATATGAGTTTTCTTTATCGTAACTACTGGTGGACAGGTTTACACTAGCAGAGAAAGTTTGATTCGGGTTTGCTTTGCTGTCCTGCGAATGTGACCATTTAATACTGAATCCCTTTGACTTATAATAATCAGGAAGACCTTCCTCGCTGTACTTGTTAATATTGTATGCTGCACTAAAGTTCCCAGAAAACTTATATCGCTTTTTATAGCTACTGCTAATGTAAGTAGCCCACGAACCTTTACTGTAGATGTCGCCTTTCAGTGTTAAATCGAAATATTGACTGGCAGCCCAATAATATCCCCCGTCGCGCAAGAAAAAACCACGATTGTTTTCTTCCCCATAGGTTGGTATAATAATACCGGATGAATAAGTCGGGGAACTAGGGAAGAAACCAAAAGGTAAAATCGGGAAGTAAATCGGAAAATCCTCCAATACCATATAAGCAGGTCCTGTAATGATTTTCTTATTAGATATTACTTTTGCTTTAGTCATTTTCAGGTAAAAGTGAGGATGATCGGCATCACAAGTGGTATACTTTCCGTTTTTCAAAATGAAAGCATCTTTATCCACCTTTTTCGTCAGTTCACTATGTACATAGCCTTCTCCCTGCTCTGTTTTTACATCTTCAATAATCCCTTTTTGCGATTTGAAGTTGTAACGTAAATTTTTACACTCGAACTCATCGGTTCCATCCTTAAATATGGGAGATCCCTGAACCACCCCTGCTGTATCAGCCAC
Organism: Sunxiuqinia sp.; assembly: GCA_003246935.1. Lineage (GTDB taxonomy): Bacteria > Bacteroidota > Bacteroidia > Bacteroidales > Prolixibacteraceae > Mangrovibacterium. The sequence continues at coordinate 19,118 of QKCF01000437.1, forward strand.
ACCTTCGGCATAGACTTCTTTGGTATTTAAATCAAGGATAATGTAATCGGCAGTTAGTTCAATATTTTCATAGGTCACCTTTCCCTCTTTGTACAAATAAACTTTCTGCCCGTCCAACGAAACGATGATAGAGTCACTTGCATTATAATTGATCGTTGCTTCAAGTACAGGCTTTTTTTCCACCTCTTCAACTGCGACTGAATCAGTTGCAAGAGAATCGGCAGAATAAACAATAGTCGTATCCAGAGCTAAAGGTTGAAGTAAGGTTGTATCGGGAGCAATACTAATTAAAGAATCGTGAAAATCAAGCTCTTCAAAAACCATTTTGGGTTGGTCTTGCGCTCGTAAGCTTAAGCTAGTTATAATGAAAAGATATATAAGAAGTTTGTGTTTCAAAATACCCATATTAATTGCCTTCGTTGGCTGATCGGATTGCAAAAATAAAAATTCATTGCCGAGATCAAGGTTAACGATTAAAAAATAATATTAATATTTCTATTTTTACCTGAGCTAACTTGGAACGCAGATGGGATATAAAGAATACGTGCTCGCTCTAATATTGGTCATGCTGTGTGGCATGCATTCAGAAATACAAGCAAAAAACTATTCAAAAAAGAAATTCACGATCGTCATTGATCCCGGACATGGAGGACATGACCCCGGTGCAATATACCAAAACATCAAAGAGAAAAATGTGGTTTTAAATATTGCGGTCAAACTGGGACGTTACATCGATGAAGAAATGCCCGACGCCAATATTGTCTTTACAAGAAACACGGATGTTTTCATCCCATTGCATGAACGCGCCGAAAAAGCCATTGTAAATAAAGCCGATTTATTCCTATCGATTCACGCCAACTCCTGTCCTACACCCAATGTAAGCGGGACTGAAACTTTTGTTTTGGGGATGCACAAGACAGAAGAGAATCTGGAAGTAGCTAAAAAAGAAAACTCCGTAATTTTGGTTGAAGATGATTACTCAACCCGGTATCAGGGATTTGACCCCAACTCATCTGAATCATACATCATGTTCGACCTTGTGCAGGAAGAATACTTTGATCAAAGTGTAAGCGCTGCTGCCTTAGTCCAGAATCAGTTTAAAAGCAAAGTAAACCGTGTTGACCGGGGAGTAAAACAAGCAGGATTCCTGGTACTCCGTGAAACCAGCGCCCCAAGTATACTTATCGAGACTGGCTACTTAAGCAACAAACACGAAGCAGAGTACCTTAACTCGGATAAAGGTCAAAACGAACTTGCAAAAGCAATATGCAATGCTGTAAAAACCTACAAAACCAACTACGAACAAAAGAGTGACATTGCACTTGCATCGTTAATTAAAGAAGAAACGAGTGCGGGAGAAAAACTTATTGAATCCCCCAAAGTAAAGGAGGTTGAAGAACCAACGGCAAAGCCTGCCCCTAAATCTAATGCAAAACCGAATGTACAAAAACAACCGGCCACGTCGGCTAAAGCCCCTGAACAAGAATTGTATTACACTGTTCAAATTGCCGCAGCCCACAAAAAAATAGATTTGGAACCGTACAATTTTAGAGGACTCAACCAAATTCATCTGACAGAAGTTAACGGCATCTATAAATATTATTACTGCAAAGAATCCAATTTGAAGCAAGTTGAGACCCGAAAAAAAGAGGCTCAGAAAGTTTACCCTGATGCGTTTATCGTTGCTTTCTACGGTGGCAAACAAATCTCAACCGAAGAAGCAAAGAAGCTGAGTTCCCGCTAGAAGGGGCATAGTTCTTGTTTTCTACCACTAGGCTTATTAATATTGCATAACATACATTTGTTAGTTGCGTAAAAACAATGCCAACAAATTAACCCTAAAATCTTCAGCATGAAAATTTCAAAATATACTAAACTTGGCGCGTTAATCATTTTTAGTATTGCCGTATTTATTTGGGGAATCAACTACCTCAAAGGCGTAGACTACTTTAACACAAACACAACTTACTATGCAGTTTACGATCGTGTTGACGGATTAATGAAATCAAGTTCGGTGACTTTAAGCGGATACCAGGTTGGCCAAGTGAAAGATATTCGGTTTTCCGATAAAAATGATGGAACTCTGATCGTCTCATTTTCGCTCGAAGGCGACATGAAGATTCCGGTTGGAACTGAAGCCCGAATCATTTCGAGCGATATCATGGGAACACGCTCCATCAAACTAGTGTTAAATCCAAACAATTCCTATTACTCGGAATACGATACAATTCCCACTAGTGTTGAGGAGGATTTGAAAGAACAGGTTAGCATGCAGGTTTTACCTTTGAAAAATAAAGCCGAACAACTTTTAGCATCACTTGACTCCGCTATAACTGTTATTACCTATGTGTTCAATCCGGAAGCAAGAAAAAACCTTTCGGAAAGTTTTGCACACATCAACCAGACAATTGTTAATCTGGAAAATGCTTCAGCACAGCTAAACTATTTACTGCATTCCGAAACCGTCGATATTCAAACTACGATGGCAAATTTCAACAAGCTTAGTTCATCCTTGGCTTCAAGTTCCGACGATTTCTCTGCGATTGCAGGCAATTTAGCAAACATCACCGATAGCATATCTGCCGTTAATCTCAAAGAGATGTTTTCGAACATGGCGGAATCATCTTCAGGTATAAAAGAGATTATTGCAAAAGTAAATTCAGCGGAAGGATCTGCCGGCTTATTAGTTAACAACCCGGAGCTATATCAAAACTTAACCCAGTTAAGCCTTAGCTTGGATTACCTGTTAAAAGACATTCGTAATAACCCGAAGCGCTATGTGCACTTCTCGGCTTTGGATTTTGGGAAAAGCGTATATATCAATTCTGATAAATCTTCTGCATCAGCAAACTCAGAATACACATTTAAAGTACACCTTATTTCCAGTTCTGAGCGGTTAAATCTAAACAACGAACTTTTTGTCAATTTTACGAAGGTTGAAGAAACAGAAATATCAGGAGTGTACAATTATTCTATCGGAAATACATCAGATATCAAAGAAATCTATCAACTATTAGAAAAAGCACAAAAGGTATTTCCCGACGCAAGCATCGTTGCCTTTAAAAATGGGCATCGTGTCAAATTGGACAAAGCATTGAGAAAAATCAACAACTAAACACTTACGATAATATACATTTAAACACAACTTCCTAAACTCCTTAATTCGCGGGACTTACAGAATTAATAAATGTATCTATTTGATTATCAATTTGTTGTATAGCATATAATTTTTAAACTTTTTTAAGTAATTGAGTAATACGCCCTTTATAATTATTCATAAAAAGTCAAGGGCAATTTCATTTTTTTTATACTTTTTTTTTGAACACTTTTGTTGCAGGGAAAAAAATAAAGGGAAAATTTTTGTCGAACTCAATTAAATCCTGCTATTCAAAATGACTAATAATCATCTTGGTGTATGGGAGCGTTGTCTTGGTGTCATTCGTGATAATGTTCCGTCTATAAGTTTCAAAACATGGTTTGAGCCTATTGTTCCGCTAAGGATCGATAATCAGGTATTGACCATTCAGGTACCTAGTCCGTTTTTCTATGAGTACCTGGAAGAACAATACATTGATTTACTTCGCAAAACTTTGCGGAAAGAAGTAGGTCAGGATGCCAAACTGGAATACGTTGTTGTGATGGGCAACCAATCAAATGCTCAACCATACACAGTAAAGTATCCTACTACCAATAACTCTAAAATTCAAAACAAACCACTTACAGTTCCCCTAAAAACTGAGGGAAAACCATCAATTAAAAACCCGTTCATTATTCCGGGTATTCAAAAGCTACATGTTGACCCCCAACTAAAGGCGGATAATACATTCGATAACTTTGTTGAGGGTGAATGTAACAGCTTAGCTCGGGCTGCAGGATATGCGGTAGCGCAAAATCCGGGAGGAACGGCATTTAACCCATTGATGATTTTCGGAAACTCAGGATTGGGAAAAACGCACTTAGCTCATGCAATTGGCATTGAGGTAAAAGAACGCTTTCCGGATAAGGTTGTTCTTTATGTGAATGCAAACAAATTCCAGACTCAGTTTACTGAAGCAACCCGTAATAATAACCGGAACGACTTCTTGCACTTTTATCAAATGATTGATGTGTTGATTTTGGATGACGTTCAGGAGTTCGCAGGGAAAGAAAAAACACAGGAAACATTTTTCCATATTTTCAACCATCTGCACCAAAGCGGTAAACAGCTGATTCTAACCTCTGATAAGCCACCGATTGAGCTAAAAGGAATGGAACAAAGGTTGCTTTCCCGTTTCAAATGGGGACTAACTGCAGAGCTCCAGGTTCCTGATTTTGAAACCCGCATGGAAATCCTGAAACGGAAAACTTACAAGGATGGAATCGAGATTAGCGACGAAGTACTCGAGTACATTGCCTCTCACATTAGTAATAATGTACGTGAATTAGAAGGAGCGTTGGTTTCCTTATTGGCTCAGTCAACTTTAAACAAAAAGGAGATTACAATCGAGCTAGCCAGCGACATGGTGAACAAGCTTGTAAAAAGCTCAAAACGAGAATTGTCGATCGACTATATTTCGAAGGTTGTTTGCGACTACTTCAACTTATCTGTTGATAATTTACAGACTAAAACCCGCAAACGGGAGATTGTTCAGGCTCGTCAATTGGCCATGTATTTTTCGAAGAGCATGACTAAATCGTCTTTGGCATCCATCGGGTCCCAAATTGGGAACAAGGATCACGCAACAGTTCTTCACGCTTGTAAAACGGTCAATAACCTGATTGAGACCGACAAAAATTTCCGAAACTTCGTTGACGAGATTGAAAAGAAACTAAAAATGTAAATCATATAAGGCAGATCAAACGATCTGCCTTTTTTATATTTGCAAAATGAGTGACTCTTATTTGACGATAGCAGATCCAACCGAAGGACTTTTTAAAGATAAAGGCAGCAAATTTCTGGCCTACGCCTACCCTGTCGACAATGAAGATGAAATAAAAGAACTTGTCCAGCATCTGAAGAAAGAACATTATTCTGCACGCCACCACTGCTATGCCTGGCGTTTAGGAGCAGACAAAACGCACTTTCGTGCCAACGACGACGGCGAACCTTCGTCTACTGCAGGAAAACCCATATTGGGACAAATACAGCGACTCGATCTAACCAATATATTAATTGTTGTTGTTCGCTACTTTGGAGGAACTTTGCTTGGTGTAAGCGGACTAATTAATGCTTATAGAGAAGCAGCGGTTGATGCTTTAGAGCACGCAGAGATTGTGGAAAAGTTGGTTGAAGAAATCTTTTGGGTTGAATTCGATTACCTGAACATGAACAGCGTCATGAAAGTATTCAAAGACGAAAACCTGCCTCAAAAGAAAACCGATTTTGATTTACGTTGCAAAATAAAATCCTCAATCAGACAGGGTGAATCAGAGCGTATTTTTGCCTTACTGAAAAATATAGAGGGAGTTAGGATTACAGTACTTTAGCTTTTCAACCAAATGTTAGTAAATCAAAGATAAAAATTGGCTAAAATCATATTAAAATAAACCAAGACACTATATTTTTGGATTTTAATGAACAGTACACTTAATCGATATGATTCTTTTATGAATGGTAGAAACCATTCCCTTATTTTTTTCCCGTTCCCTTACAATCATTTTAGGTTAAGTCAATTTTTTAAGTACTCAAATATTTTAAAATATTTTACGACATTAAGAAAACCAACGGTGATTTCTATTCCTGTTGGTTTTTTTATGTCTGGGTGTTACCTTATAAACGAAAATTATTAATGAAGAGAGATTTAATTTCCATCACGGATTATTCGAAGGAAGACTATCTTCGGATAATGGAATTGGCAGCTGATTTCGAACGAAATCCCAACCAACGCCTATTGGAAGGAAAAGTTGTTGCCTCGCTTTTCTTTGAGCCTTCTACCCGCACCCGCTTAAGTTTCGAAACCGCAATCAACCGGTTGGGGGGACGAATTATTGGCTTCTCAGACTCAAACTCATCCAGCGTAACCAAGGGCGAAACACTTCACGATACAATCAAAATGGTGTCAAATTACGCCGATTTGATTGTAATGCGTCATCCTTTGGAAGGCAGTGCAAGATATGCTGCCGAAGTATCTTCAGTGCCGATCATCAATGCCGGCGACGGAGCCAACCAGCACCCGACGCAGACCTTGCTCGACATGTATTCAATCCT
>QKCF01000319.1 GCA_003246935.1 Sunxiuqinia sp.
AAGCTGTTTTTATTTGGGTGGCCTAGTATTATAAGTACTTTCATGCTATCGCAAATTCAAAATCGGTTACAAATTGCAATTTAGAACTTTATTTCGTCTAAGCTTATTCCCGATACATCCGGTTTCGCTTTAGCCCTGTTATAATTAAGGTAGAACAGGAAGCAAAACCTTGGGTCAAGGTTACCGAAGCTTTTCGGCAAGCACATCAGCACATCGTTCGCCATCAATGGCCGACGATGCAATACCACCAGCATAACCAGCTCCCTCGCCACATGGATAAAGATTCTTGATGCGGATATGCTCCAGTGTATCTTCGTTTCGCGGAATACGAACCGGCGACGACGTTCGCGACTCAACCCCAACAACTACCCCCTGATCTGTATTGAAACCGCGGGCTTTTTGATCCATCTGCAGAATGCCTTCGCGCAGACGTGAGCCAATACGCTTTGGTAGCTTATCGTGCAAGGCCGAAGAAATCAATCCCGGTCGGTACGAGCTCTGAGGCAGATCCGCAGACTTGCGGCCGGCCACAAAATCGCTGATGCGCTGTGCCGGGGCAAACTGAGTGTGGCCGTTCAACTGGAAACAGAGCTGCTCAACTGACTTCTGAAATTCCAGCCCGGCAAAAACACCGTATTGCTGAAACTCGCGCAGATCCTCGGGGCGAACCTCAACCACCAGCCCCGAATTGGCAAATGGCGAATTACGCTGCGAGGGTGACATGCCGTTCACGACCAACTCGCCCGGAGCCGTTGCTGCCGGAACAATAAAGCCCCCTGGGCACATACAAAACGAATAAACACCACGGTCGTTCACCTGCTCGACAAACGAATAGGTTGCCGCGGGAAGGTAAGGACCCCGGTTATCTTGATGATATTGAATGGTGTCGATCAACGTCTGAGGATGCTCGATACGTACCCCTACGGCAAACGACTTAGCCTCCAGGTTAACGCCGTTGCGGTAAAGCATCTCATAAATATCGCGTGCCGAGTGGCCGGTCGCCAGAATAACCGCGGCACAATCCACACGCTGGCCGTCGTTCAACACCACGCCTTTACATTCGTCGCCTTTCAAAATTAAATCGGTAACGCGTGTGCTGAAGTGAAATTCGCCACCACTGGCTAAAATCTGCTCGCGCATCCGGGCTATTACCCCCGGCAATTTATTCGTACCAATGTGTGGATGGGCATCAATCAGAATTTGCGGATCGGCACCAAACTGTACCAATATTTCCATGATTTTCTCGACACTGCCCCGTTTTTTGGAGCGAGTATACAATTTACCATCCGAGAAAGTTCCGGCACCACCTTCACCGTATCCGTAATTCGAATCCGGATCAACAAGGTGCTCCCGGTGTATTTTCGCGATATCGCGTTTACGCTCGCTTACATTTTTCCCCCGCTCGAAAATAATCGGCTTATACCCCAGTTCGATCAGTCGCAAGGCTGCAAACAAACCGGCAGGGCCACTTCCAACAATAGCAACAGGAGTCTTTCCACTCACATTGCCGTACTGGTAAGTTTTCCGACCAACTTCAGGCTGTTCGCCTAAGTAAACAGCAACACCAAGGTTTATCTTAATCTGACGCTGACGGGCGTCAATCGAACGACGACGCACAACGATCGCTGTAATTTCTTCGGGATCAACACCCAATTTCGAAGCAATAATCGGGCGGTAGTAAGTTTCATCGGATGCCTGTTTTGGCGATAACGATAAATTGAAATCTTTCTTCATTTACAATCAAATAACTGATTGCAAAAGTAGAATAAAATGACTGAAAAATAAATCGTAAAATTATTCGAAGTGGAAACTTAGGGTAAAGATGTTCGAATACATCTGGCCAATCGCATCAGAATAGTATTCACGCTGTTCAACGGGTTTGTCCCCAACTAAATTTTTCAAGCCAAGACTGACTTTCAATTCGGTTGAGAAACGGAAAAAGCGAAGATAGCTATCCAAGCCAACTCCCGCTTCAAAAAAGAAACTTCCCCGTTTGGGCTGCAGCAAATCTTCCTCCCCTGTTTTCGAAATATCAATCCGATAGGCAAAACCACTGATAATATAAGGGCGCTGGTTGTTCAACCGGCTTGATTTGTATTTTACTAAAACAGGAAAATCGATATAAGTCGATTTCACACTGACGTATTTCAAATCAGTTGTGCCGCCATAAATATCGTACACGGGCAAATATTCTTGATTCTTGGTAAAAATCAACCGACGCTCGCCAAATGAAAGACCTGGCAATACCCGCAAGTCAAAGTATTCTCCAAGACGAAGATTCGTCACAACACCTACGGTCAAGCCCGGGTTTATGGTTGCCATATCAGACCGCACCGTATCAGTGGCCAACACTTCTCCCCCGGCTGCATTATTCCATACCTTCTCCTCGAAATCCGGATTTCGCCCAATAGGTGCCCAATGTGCCAATCGATAATCCTGCACATTCAGTCCCAACGTAAATCCAAAGTGAATCTTCTTATTATCAAAGTTTGTCAGGTTCAGAACATGAGGCTTTTGACCGAAGCTCGTCAGGCCAGCCATCATAAATACGATGATGAATAATTGTTTTTTCAAAGGGGTACACGTTTGCATTCTTATTCAAAACAAGAATTTGACAAAAATATTGTTCAAGTTGTTTTGAAAAGAAAATTTATTTCTGTCCCAGGTAAATTGTTGCAATTCCTAAAGTGAGGCGCCATTGACGTCTCTCTGCGAAGCCGGTTTTAGCCAGAACGTTCAGGAAATCCTGATCATCAGGAAAAGCCATAACCGACTCGGGCAGGTAAATGTAGGCCGAAGAATCTTTGGATATCATTCCACCCAAACGCGGCAAAATATGGAAGAAATAAAACTTATAAAGCTGCTTAAACGGGAAATACTTGGGTTTCGAGAACTCGAGCACAATCGCAACTCCACCCGGCTTCAATACCCGGTGAAATTCCTGCAGGCCTTTTTCAAGGTTCTCAAAATTGCGCACACCAAACGCCACTGTAATCGCATCAAACGAATTGTCGGCAAAAGGCATATTCTCCGAATCCCCTTTTTGAAAACTGATCAGGTGATCAAGCTTCAGCTTTTTCACTTTTTCAGCTCCAACCTTAATCATTTGTTCCGAGAGATCGAATCCGACAATCTTCTTCGGGGCAATTTTCGAAGTTGCAATCGCAAAGTCGCCGGTACCACTGGCAACATCCAACACACTTTCCGGTTTGTAACCGTTAAGTATCCGAACCGCCTTTTTACGCCACAATTTATCAATACCCAAACTTAGAAAATGATTCAGGAAATCATATTTGGGAGCAATATTGTCGAACATTTGCTCGACCTGCTGTTTTTTATTTTTTTCGGAACCCTGATACGGAGATACAGTCATTTAAGCTAATGGATTCATTTTATCAATAAAACCGAACGATTCATCATCGATTCGGATTTCACCACGGGTAATATGTCCCAAGGTGAAGAAGGGCATTTTCGTTGTTTGCATGTAGTCCACAAAGTCATCAGCCTTTTCCTGCGGCACACCAACAATCAGGCGTCCCATTGCCTCGCCAAACAAAAAGGCATCGCGTCTGATTTCAGCATCTGTGGTTATATCGAAGCCCAAACCTACGGGCATCCCCGCGCGCATCAATGAGAAAAACAAACCTCCCCGACCAACAGGGCTGGCCGAAGTAATCAAACCTTTCTCAATCAATCCACACATCACTTCATGCAATTTCACCTCTACATCCAGATTGAAGACTGGAAGTGGTGAATCGCTTACCTCGTGGTAAAACTCCAGATAATCCGACGAATTAATACATTCGTACGATTTACCCAATACGAAAATGTTATTGCCTTTGGCTTTAAACTGGTGCGTTAACACTTTCTCTTTGTCCTTTACACTTCCCATCATGCTGATGATGATGGTTGGCATAACCGGGCCATGGTTTGAAAAATAGTCGAAACGGATTTTACGGTCAGATACCTTAATGCCAAATTTGGCAGCTGCGTTCTCCAGGCCTTTCTTGGCGCCCGAAGCAATAAACTGGCCATTTGGGTCGGCAATATTAATATGGTAAAGGAATGCACTTACCGCCTGAGGTTTCGCTCCAAAACAAATCATCCGGCGGGCAGCACGACTAATCAAAATCTCAGTCGCAGTCTTAGGGTCGCGTTCCAGGTGATGGTGAAAAGCATGTGTCGTCATCGACATCAGGTCACCGCTGTCGGTTGTAAAAATACCGGAATCATCTGTTTCATCGCTTGCCAGACTCTCCAATTGAACACCTTCGTCACTAAAATCATTAAAATAGTTCACCGGCGCCAAATTCGGATTCACCATTAGGTTAAAAACAATTTCATGAATATCTTTGGGCTCTTCGATCTGATCGATTGAGAATACCTCTTTATTTTCAGTCACTTCAGCCATAATGGTTTTGTTTTAAAGCGTATATAATGAAAACAAAAATAGTCAAGTAGATGATTTTTCCATAAACTTTGGAGATTTTAATTTACCGCTGACCAATTCAATTCAAGTAGATATGACCAAAAAAATTGCCTTAATTACCGGAGCAACAGCTGGAATCGGACTGGAATCAGCCCGGATACTGGCAAAAAACAGCTTCAACTTGATCTTGACCGGCCGCCGAAAAAGAATTAGAAGAAACCGGTGCCCAGGTTTTATGCCTCAACTTCGACGTACGCGTGAAATCGGAAGTTGACGCCGCTTTGGAGTCCATCCCTGCAGAATGGCGAAAAATTGATTTATTGATCAATAACGCAGGATTAGCAGCCGGACTGGACCCAATCAACAAGGCAGATGTAGCCGACTGGGAACAAATGATCGACACCAATGTAAAAGGCTTGCTCTACATCACAAAGCCGGTATC
>QKCF01000067.1 GCA_003246935.1 Sunxiuqinia sp.
CTGGCTTGCTTTTAAACTTACAGGAAAAGATATTCAGTTATCAGCAGGTTTTCGACACGCACCATTACTCAGCACTGCAAAGTGTATTCATGGCCGAAGCTGCCAACTTCCTAGAGAACGTCTTAAATGTAAAACCACCAACAAATCAATATTACACCGAAAAAGAAGATTTGTACCATTACCTGAAAAGTAAATTTAACCGTCCGATCCGGATCTGTGGCATGGTCCGTAATGAAGGAGAACCAGGCGGAGGTCCGTTCTGGGCGAAGAACAGCGATGATTCGGTTTCGCTACAGGTTGTGGAAAGCTCTCAAATCGATTTTTCAAATCCGCAGCAAAAAGCACTGGTTGATTCAGCTACCCATTTCAACCCTGTTGATTTGGTATGTGCATGCAAAAACTACAAAGGTGAAAAATTTGATCTGGCCAATTTCGTTGATCCGGCCACTGGGTTTATCTCGAAAAAATCACTTAACGGTAAGGATTTAAAAGCCCAGGAACTACCCGGTTTATGGAATGGCGCAATGGCGGATTGGAACACGCTATTTGTGGAAGTTTCGATCCAAACCTTCAATCCGGTTAAGACAGTAAACGACCTTATTAGAAAAGAGCATCAACCGGAGGAATAGGATTCCAAAAGTATTTGTAAATTTGCACCTGCAATTTTCTTTTTATGGACGAGGACGCAAGGGATTATTTAGAGAACGAAGAAATCGTCGAAGCTGTAAATCGCTTTCGAGAAATGATAGATGAAGATCGTTTCGAATACTTCGATGTATTTGAGTACGAAGGCATTGTCGATTATTTTTTGGATGAAGGCAAAATTAAGAAAGCCGCAACTGCGGTTGAATATGGCTTGCAAATTCATCCCTCTTCAATATCGTTAAAGATTAAAAAATCGCAAATTCTTCTCATCGACGGGAAAGCGGAAGAGAGTCTTGAACTCGCAAATTTTGCACAAACAGTTGAAGACACGAACTCCGACGTCTACCTGGTGAAAGGCTCAGCCCTGATCATGCTTGGTGAGGTTTCGGAAGCAATTGAAGCCTACGAAAAGGCCATCGAGTTTAATTACGACGAGAATGACGACCTAATGTATAACATTGGCGTAACATTGGGGCAGGCTGGCGAAAACGAGAAAGCGCTTGAATTTTTGGAACGGGCTTACGAGAACAATCCAAAAAACGAATTGGTTTTGTACGAACTGGGCTATTACTACGATCGCATTCAGGAATTTGTAAAAAGTATCAGCTTCTACAACAAATACCTGGACGTTGATCCGTTTAATGCCTCCGTGTGGTATAACCTGGGGATTACGTACAACCGAATCGGGGAACATGACAAGGCCGTTGATGCCTATGATTTTTCGATTGCATTACAGGACGATTTCGAACAGGCTTATTTTAATAAAGCCAATGCTTTATCGAACAACAACCGTTACAAGGAAGCGATTCCATGTTACGAAGAATACCTGAAGTACGATAAAGAAAACGACGACGCGTACTGTTATTTGGGAGAATGCTATCTGAACCTGGAACAATATCAAGACGCACTGCAAAAGTACCGCAAAGCAATCCGATTAAATAAAAATAACTCGAATGCTTGGTATGGTGCCGGATTGATTCAGTGGATGGATAGTAAACTACCGGAAGCCTTAACCAACTTGAAGAAGGCGCTAAAACTCGATGATGAAAATCCGGATTTCTGGTTAATGTACGGTAAAATTAACCACGAGATGGAGAAATACGACCAAGCCGAATCTGCTTTCAAAAAAGCAACCGTGTTAGATCCTGACAACGCCGAAAACTGGATTGCTTTTGCGGAACTGGAATATGACCGCGGGAAATTGGCAACTTCGATCGAAATCCTGAAGAACGCTTCATCATCAATCTCCGACGATCCGAACATTAACTATCGTCTGACAGCGTATTTATTGGAAAATAACGATGAAAAATCGGCAACGGGTTATTTCGAACGAGCCTTGGAAATTGATTTTAGCAATTATCGCGTTTTGTTCGATTATTATCCGGAAGCCCTTCAAAATGAATCTATAAAAAGATTAATAAAGAAACACGAATCAACCAAATTATAAAAAATGAATTTTAATTTGCCGTTTGTCCCTGAAAGACCTGAAAAACCGAGAGAATCAGGTTTAACTATGATGATGGACAAAGGATTATCTCTGCGTGATGCAGAAAACTTTTGCGAAGTTTCTGCGGAATATACAGACTTGGTAAAACTAGGTTTCGGAACAGGTTTACTAACACCGAATGTAAAAGAAAAGATAAAAATCTATAAGCAAGCCGGCTTACGCCCCTACTTTGGTGGAACATTATTTGAAGCATTTGCGGCCCGAAACATGATTGACGACTACAAAAAGTTTATCACAGATGCAGGTGTTGAAACTGCTGAAGTTTCAGATGGCGTTTTGCCAATGGATCATGATTTAAAATGTGAATACATCCGCGATGTGGCCAAAGATTTTGTAGTGCTTTCGGAAGTTGGAACAAAGCTAAAAGGAAAAGAAATCAGCAACGAAGAATGGGTTAAATGGATGCTTTCAGAGCTGGAAGCCGGCGCCTGGAAAGTCATCGCTGAAGCTCGCGAAAGCGGCAATATGGGTATCTATAACAACGACGGCTCTGCCAACTCGGAGCTGGTATTAGATATCAGGAGCCACATTGACGCTGATAAAATACTTTGGGAAGCTCCTTTGAAAAACCAACAAGTTTGGTTCATCAAACTTTTAGGTCCAAACGTAAACCTAGGTAATATCGCCGAAAATGAAGTGATTCCTTTGGAAACGCTGAGACGCGGACTTCGTGGTGATACATTACTGAGTTTCTTACCGTAACAAAAACATCTCAGATATCGTAAAATCCCCGCCAATGGGGATTTTTTATTTCTATTAAACGGAAAAAAACCATTGTAATTGGAACTATATTCAATTAGTATTGTTTACATTTTGACAGTTTTTAAGATTAACATTTGGCTCAGATTGACATCTATCAACATTTAAAGAAAGCTGATTTATCGTTACTTTGAGCGATATTATTAACTTTGAGACAAATTCAAAATAAAATGTTTCTAATAGGACTAACAGGATCGGCAATACCTTACCTTCTTTTTCTAGGTATTGTTATTGTTTTTACCCTCGGAACGAACACGGAGGTTTTAAACAAGAAGTGTCTGCCGCAAGACAAAAGCGACATGCATCTAACCTATTCTGAACAAACTACGGAACATCCACAATTTCCGACTTTCAACTATACGGAGCATCATTATTTTCACAAACAATCCGTTGATGAATCTGATAGCTTTAGTATAACCGATAATTCAAAGCCCGTTAGCAATACAGTTGTGAGGATGAACTATGCCGTTATCACAATGCATTATTCTTCGGCTGTATGCCAAAACTACTTCGGACTATCTCCCCCAATCATGGCTTAAAAGCAGCCAACTAACTAAACAAACCGACATTTAATTTTTTCTCCATGATTGGAATTATTGGATTAAGCCATAAATCGGCACCTGTACATATTCGCGAAAAATTTGCCATCGACAAAGAAGAGAGCGCTAAACTCGCTCAATTAATCTGCAAGAATCAATACATTCAGGAATTAGTCATTTTGTCGACCTGTAACCGTACTGAATTGTATTTTAAAGCTGACGAATGCTGTTCATCCGGAGCATTTAACATTATTACCGGTTATTTACATAACCATGCCGGCGTGGGCGAAGAAATGAACAAACATTTCTATCGCTTTGGAAACGACAGCGCAGTTAATCATTTATTCAGGGTAATATCAAGCCTTGAATCGATGGTTTTAGGCGAATACCAGATTGTATCGCAGATTAAAGAAGCTTATAGTCATGCCGAAGCAAACGGCACTGTCGGCAAAGTATTAACACGACTTTTTAATAAAGCCCTTGAAACAGGCAAACTGGTCCGTTCGAACACGCAAATGAGCACCGGAGCATTCTCTGTCAGCTATGCGGCAGTTGAGAAATGTAACCACCAATTCAAGAATCTGAGGGATAAAAAGATTCTTCTGATCGGGGCTGGTGAAACCGGCGAATTGGTCATTAAAAACCTGTACAAAAAAGGCTGTAAAAACATAACCGTTACAAACCGCACAATCACAAAAGCTGAAGAACTGGCAACCCGATACAACGGCAAAGCTCTTCCTTTCAACCAAATGATGGAAGGAATTCACGATGCTGAAATCATTGTAAGCTCTGTTTCGACTAAAGAGCCGCTGTTCGATGCGACGACGTTAAAACCACATTTAAATGGTCATCCTCTGGTGATGATGATTGATTTGGGCGTTCCAAGAAACATTCACCCAAACGTATCTGACATTCCAATCATCGATTTGGTCAATGTGGATGATCTGGAGGAAGTTGTTGCAGGTAACCAGGAGAAAAAACAAGCTCTTGTTTCGGTTGCCGAAGAGATTATCACGGAAAAAGTAAATGAGTTTTCCGATTGGTTGAATAGTCGTAACCTTTCGCCTGTTATTCAGCAAATCATTTCTTCGATGAATGCGATGAACGGAGCAGAGCTGGATATTTGCAAAAAGTTCCACTCCGACGAAGAGTTCGAGCAAATGGAGAAATACGGTAA
>QKCF01000120.1 GCA_003246935.1 Sunxiuqinia sp.
GCTTTTACAGGATAAAAGCTCCCAGTTTGAGTTGCCAATTCAGTTACTTTAGCAGTTTCCGCTTTATTGGATTTCAGTTGAAAAAACACCAATACACAAATCAGTATTGTAACAAGGAGGTAAAGCGTTTTCTTTATAATATTTTTCATTTTGCAATTATTTGTTTCTTATTGATAAGTACAGGTTTTTTGTGGTCTGATTAATAATTCCCCATTTCTAATTTATGCTAGCAAATGATTTCAAGAGTCCCTTTGCTTTCAAAAGGTCGATTTCGGCTTTTTTCATATTGATGAAATTTTGGACGAAATTGATTTGTGCATTGCGGTAATCGCTTTCAGAAATTAAATAGTCTGTCAGAGTACCGATTCCTTCTTTGTACTTGACTTCTTCTTGCTTTTTTACTCGCTCGGATAATGCAACATTTTTACTCTGTATGCGACAATTCTTGATACTGGTATGGTAACTCATCAAAGCGTTTTGGTACTGAAGATTTAGTCCTTGTTTTGCTTTGGCCAGTCTATCTTGGGTTATCTCCCTTTCGATTTTAGCATTACTGATTTTCGCCTTATTGCCAAATCCTGCAAAAATTGGGATAGTGGCTTTAACCCCAATCAGGTTTACCTTAAACCACTTTTCGTCAAAATTGAACAAGTTAAATTCGTTTCTTTGGGCTTGGTAAGCATAACTACCATACAACGCAATCGTTGGCGATAATTCAGATTTAGCCAGCTTTATTTGAGTCGCATTTAGTTCCAAATTCTTATTTAAAATCTCAACATCGACTAAGTTGTCTACGTCCAGCGAATCATCATTGTATCTATCAATAAACTTGGCATTGCTGAATTGCTGACTAAAACCGGTTGTGTCTATTTCTAGTTCTGTATCCGACCCCATTCCGATGATGTATTTGATATTATTGGTTTGAACATCTATGCCAGCCAGTACATTTTCGCGACTAGCTTCGAGATTAGCGTAATTCACGTCGATCTTATCCAAATCAGTCTGCAAAGCCAATCCTCCGGACACGAGCGCCTCAACATTTTCGCGATTCAGCTTTAGAGATTCCATGTTACTCTCTATAATATCCAAGTTTTTATAGATTGCCAGGAGGTTATAATATTCGGAATATAAAAGCTGAATTAGTTCTTCTTCAGACTTATCTATTTCAAGCTCTCTTATTTGAAGTACCTTTTTTGTAGTTTTTACTGCGTTAATGTACTTGAGTGAAAACAGGAGTTGTGAATATTGAATAGATGCATCCATGTTGTGTATCTTCCCGAACTGGGCCTCAATATCCGGAGCGCCAGATACGCCGGTAAGGCTTCCCGGAAGAATAATGGTCGGAAGACTTAAGTACTTTTTATAGTCCAGGTCGCCATCTATTTTAGGTAAACCGTTTGACTTGGTTTCCTTCACAGACAATTCACTTTGGATTTTCTTGAATTTAGCTTCCCTGAGTTCATAATTGTTTTCGGTCGCAAATTTCAGAAGTCCGTTTATATCCATTTTTTGCATATCCTGCGCAGGGGAATGAAAACAAATGAACATCAGCAGTGAGATAGTTAGGTTTAATCTTTTGAACGTCATCTTTCGATATTTTTATAAGCAAACTTAACCGTCGAAATTCGCCGTAAAGACTACCTAAAAATCCCAAGCTAGATTGACGTACATCATTATTCAAAATACGTGTACATATTATTTAGGAGCCTATATTACAACACCATACAGCAACCTATATTTCAACTTTATAATTTATCGTAGCTGACGTTTCAACTCAAATGAAGCAGCATCCCCATTGCAACCGATCCCAAAAACAATCATGGCTTCGAAAGAAAATTACGCTGAGAAATTGGCTATAAGACATACGTAGACTCTGATAGCAGGAGTTGATAAATAGTGAATCCGGATCTTAAATCTAGTGCGATTTAAGATCCGGATTCATATACCTAGGTCTGGCCAAGACAAAACTGGGTTCACCACCAAAATGTCAGCTTTAAAAGCCTTTATTTCGGATTATAATTAAGTTCTCATCACGGCTCCACCGTCAACACAGATTGTTTGGCCAGTAATCCACTCTGAAAGATCTGAAAGAAGGAAGGACACCATAGACCCCATATCTTCCGGCTTCCCAACACGCGGCGACGGCATCATTTGCAGTACCATTTCCACTAAATGACCTGAATTTTGAAGACCAGCCTCGGTCAAAACTAAACCTGGAGAAACTGCATTACACCGAATACCTTGTTTGCCGAACCTGGCTGCTATATTTCGCGTCAATGCGCCAATACCTGCCTTTGTCACCGAATAGGTAAGTTTATCTGGCATTCCTGCATAAACAGCATCGGAAATCGTATTAACAATTGAGCCTCCGCCTGCTTCCAAAATATGTGGGATAGCGTATTTGGAAGTAAGCATATACCCAGTAAGATTGATATCGATATTACGCCGCCATACTTCCAGATCAATATCCACCGGATTAGTATCCTTAGCAACCTCTTCCGGATGAATATTCGCAGCAACGTTAAACAAACCGTTGATCTTACCAAATTTATCTATCGCCAGATCAATCAAATTCTTTACCTGTTCTGCATTGGAAATATCAAGCACTGCCGCAACACCATCTCCGCCAGCATCTTTCGCTATCTGCACGCAACGCTCTGCGTTTTCCCGAACTATATCACCAACAACTATTTTGGCACCTCCAGCACCCAGAAATTTAGCGGTCCCATCAGCAATTCCGCCAGCACCTGCAAACACAATCACTTTGTCGTTTATTCCTTCCATTGTTAAATTGTTTATTAGTTTCTGATTTATTTAGATTTTTGAAAGCCTTAGACAAAAACATAAAGCACCAAAAAGATACCAAATTACTAATCCGATCTGATTACAAATCACCCAAATAGCCAAAACATCCAAAGATCGCAAAGCAAGCCAACAACTACCTACCTTTGACGGGCAAGGCTCTTCTTCATCATTTTACCTATAAAATTGGTAGCAACTTTGGGAGACAGACGATAAAGCTTATCCAGCACCCATGCGTCTTTCCCCACAGTAGCTCTGAATTTATTCTTTTCCATAGCTTTGATTATAAGATCAGCAGCGATCACGGGAGATAAAGCCATTCCTTCGTTCGCGGAGCTCTCTGCATCAACAGCAGCCCCCTCTAATCCTGAATTTAATGTGATATTGGTCGCAATTGCTCCCGGATGTATGACTGTCACCCTGACTTTTGTATCCTTTAACTCAGCATAAAGTCCTTCTGTAAGAATTTTTACCGCCGCCTTTGACGCACCATAAATTGTTTGTGTTGGGAATGACATAAAACCTCCCATGCTAGACACATTGACAATATGGGCTTCAGGCCTGGTCAATAAATGCGGTAATAAAGCCTTCGTAAGATAAAGTGTTCCCCAGAAGTTAACATTAAATACACGTTCAATCTTATCAAAGTTGAGCTCATTGACACCGACAAATGCTTGAATAATCCCAGCATTATTGATCAAGCCGTCAATTGTTTTAAACTGTTTCAGGATAAGATCAACCGTTTCTATAACCGCAAAATTATTTGTAATGTCAAGTACAAAATAACTCAGGTTTGAACCATTGGGGCCAGCAAGTGAGACCGTTTCCTCCAACGCCCCTTTGTTAATGTCGATAGCCGCAACCTTAGCACCTTTGTTTAGCAACGCTAATACCAACTGGCGTCCCATCCCTCCACCACCGCCGGTAACAACAAAATTCTTATTCTGAACTTTCATGTTCGTCAAGTTTAATTAGTTCGTATTAATAATGATCGTTTCAGTTTTATGCCTACGTGAAATTCTATTTCCTTAACCAAATTAGTCAATCCAAACCACTAAGTAAGACAATCTGCTTGGGGACAAGCAGATTGACGTACAAGTACCATAAAGACACTCGTATAGATTTCTTAGGGTACTGGCTTTATGAATTTTACAACAACCATCTTCAATTGAACAACTATATCCCATGCAAAAATTTCATGGTAATATTTGCGATTTCAAGACTAAACGACATTCGCCCGGTATTAACGAAACTGTATTTTGACAGAATTTCATTCTTTAAAAACCAATACGAACTAGTCTGTCACATTAATTTTTAATTTCTTACTCTTCACTGAGATATAGTACTCACCAGATTCCAGAGAACGGGTACCAGTCTCATCTACATAACTTAAGTCCCTCGACGGATCCAGTTCAAAACGAAAAACTTTTGTTTCGCCCACTTTAATCTTTTGCCTTTCAAAATATTTCAACTCTTTTACTGGTCTAGATATGGTAGATACCGGATCTGTGATAAACCAATGAACGACTTCCGCCCCATCCATATTTCCAATATTAGAAACGGAAACTTCAACAATCAACTTCTCAGATTTTTGGATGGTATCTTTCCTCGCTTTTAAATCTCCGTACTTGAATGATGTATAACTCAAGCCATGGGTAAACTCAAAAAGCGGTTCGGTCGTAATATCCTGGTACTTGCCTGACCTTGGACGGCCCTGTTGCCTCATATTATAGTAGATTGGGATTTGTCCAGTTGCAAAAGGAAAGGTCATCGCGAGTTTCCCTGATGGATTAATTCTGCCTGAAATAATACCAGCAACT
>QKCF01000481.1 GCA_003246935.1 Sunxiuqinia sp.
ATTAGCCAACCACCTGTTGGGCAACCCAATGAGTGAATATCATGGAACCGTCCCCATGAACATTCTCAAATTTCCGGGAATTGACCTTTGCTCTGTTGGATTAACATCAATCCCTGCTGGTGCAAAAGGGTTCGAGGAAGTTGTATTCATCGACAAAGCTGCCCGCTACTACAAAAAGTGTATCGTGAAAGACGACGTTTTGATGGGCGCAATATTGATGGGCGACAAAGCGGAGTTTGCAGAATTCAAAAAGTTGATTGTCCAACAAACCGAGTTGGCAGGCTTACGAGGAAAACTGCTTCGTTCTGGCAAGCCGGTTGAGCCGGTCATGGGCAAACTGCTATGCTCATGCAACAATGTCGGCGCGGGCAATATCCAGAAAGCGATCCGAAGCGGAGCAACTCAGGTTGACTCGGTTTGCGAAGCTACCGGTGCCGGTTTAGGCTGCGGAAGTTGCCGCCCCGAAATCCAGAAGCTTTTAAAAGAAGAACTTGAACCTGCCAGCAGTAACTAAAATGAAAAAGAACAACAACAAATATCTATACCGTGTACTCAGCAAAGGAGGTGTTCTGTCGCCAGCTCTCTTATCAGAAGTACTGATGCTGGCAGAAAATGCAGGCAATCAGCACGTATTACTTGGTTCGCGCCAGGACATCCTCTTTTATCTGCCACAGGATTCCGTTTCTGAAATTCAAGGCTCGTGCATCTCCATTCAAAAAAGAAGCTCTGGCCTTCAAAACGTAGTTTCCTCTTATGTTTGTGTCGATATTCTCCCATCAACAGACTGGGTTTATTCCGGTACATTTCTGAAGATTTTGGATCAATTCACCTTTGACCATCAACTACGGATAAACATTGTCGATCCACATCAAAATATGGTACCACTGTTTTACGGCCATATCAATTTCATCGCTTCCGAAATTCCAAATTACTGGCATTTGTACCTCAACATGCAGGGAAAGAAAGATCCTGAATCATGGCCCGGACTCATCTTCACCGATGATATTGCAGCATTCGCAGCAACACTCGAGAAACTGATTTTGGAGACTAACATGCGTTCGGTTGAAGAATTAAGCCGTATGCTCACAACATCCGACATCCAGAAAAACACCTTGAACAAAGAGCCGAAAATCAAGTTGCCGAAGGGTTTTTTCCCATACTACGAGGGCCTAGTGAAGATGGACGGAAAAACTCAGTATTGGGCCGGCTTTTACTGGCGTAACAATCAGTATCCGATTCAATTTTTAAAGGAAGTTTGTGATCTGTGCATGAAAACCAACGTCGGAAAAATCAGTTTTACGCCCTGGAAAACGGCTCTGATTAAAGACATTGAAGCTAAAGACAAAATCTATTGGGACGAATTGATTGGCCGTTACGGAATCAACATGCGCCATTCGTCATTCGAGCTAAACTGGCACTTGCCGTTGCTTGACAAAGAAGCTTTGAGATTGAAACGATTCCTGGTTTCGGAGTTCGATAAATTCGATATCCGCACATTCGGGCTGTCATTCGCGATTCAAAATAAAGCAGAAGTGAATTTCACAACGGTTGTGATCCGCAAAAACGGACGCCTACCCTTCCTGGGCCGTTACGACTTTACCGCAAGCTACAGCATAGAGCATGCGTATGATTTCAACCCAAACAACAACTATTATATTCCTTTCGAAAGAGCTGTAAGCAAAGACGATCTGCCCAAAGCACTAAGTGAGCTGACAAAGCGGTATTACGCTCGTCAATTTGTGCAGCGTTCGCCTGCGCTTGCTCGTCAAAAACGTCCATCACAGGGTCGAAAATTGATCATTCACCAGTGTCCTTCGTGTAAAACGGTTTACGACGAACGATACGGAGATCCTCTGGCAGACATCGCAGCAGACACAATGTTCGCCAACTTGCCCGAAGGCTATTGTTGCCAGGTTTGCGAGTCACCGAAATCAGCATTTCACGAATTGGAAATCACTGAAACAATCAATGCATAAAACAAATACAAATGTATCAGATTGAAGACCATATGGGAAGACGTTTTGAAAAGTTGCGGGTTAGCTTATTGAACACCTGCAACTTCGCATGCACTTACTGTGTGAGCTCTGAGACGAGTGCCGCACCTTCGGTAATTGCCCCCATCCACCATGAGGAACAATTGGATACGAACAAATTTGCAACGCTGATTGAAGCAGTAAGCAAGCTATGTCGATTGAAAAGCATTCGATTGACAGGTGGGGAACCGCTATTATACATGAATCTGATTCCGTTGATCGAAAAAATCAAACTCATCGGCATCGACGATATCAGACTAACGACAAACGGTTATTACCTGAAGCAAACAGCCCGCCAATTGAAAGAAGCAGGCTTACGCTCAATCAATGTCTCTCTTGATGCCATTGACACGGATGTGATGAAAAAAATAGCGCGGCATAAGGGCCCTAAAAAAGCACTCGAAGGCATTGAGACAGCATTGAATGAAGGACTCAAAGTTAAACTAAATGCCGTGATCATGCGCGGGCAGAATGAATCACAGATTATTCCCTTGCTGGAGTACGCATCATCAATGGGAATAAAAGTGCGCTACCTGGAACTCATGAAAATGGGACACCTGTACGAACAGCAAAATGAAGCATTCTTTTCTGAGCAAGAAATCCTGAATACGATTGCCGAAAAGTATGAGATCAGCCAACTGATACGAACCAGTTCGGAGACAGCCCGCTACTGGTCAGCTGGCGATAATCGCGTTTTTGGAATTATTGCAAACGAATCGACACCGTTTTGCCACGACTGTAACCGGCTACGGATGGATAGCCGCGGATATTTCTTTGGATGCTTAAGCAACGCCAATGGCGAAAAGCTGGCTCCCTACATTAATGATTCAGAATTATTGAGTAACAAACTAAGACAACTGCTCCTTCTGAAACAACCGGTTAAGTTTCACGGAAGTGCATTGTCGATGAGAAATATTGGAGGATAAACCATGGAAACAACAATTCAGGTAACATGCTTTGCCGGGCTGAGAAAATTTTTCAATTGTCCGCTAACCATCAATCTAAAACTTCCTACTGCTTATGAAGATGTGCTGTTGGAAATGAAAAAAGTAAATCCTGAGGCTTCTGAAATCCTTGATAGCTGCCGAATAGCGGTCTGTGAAAGTTTCGTTCCCCGAACAGCACTGATGACCAGCGACGAACCGCTTTTCATCATTCCACCATCAAGCGGAGGCTGATCTAATCGATTAATGATGAATGAAACTGACTATTCGACAAGCAACAGTAACAACGATAACAATTCTCAATATGCGCCATATCTCACATACCGACATCAACTATGCAGACTTGTTCGCCGATTTTCGTGATCCGAACAGCGGTGCTGTAGTCATGTTTAGCGGTGAAGTCCGCGACAACAACAAAGGCAAAGCTGTTACGCATCTGGAGTATGAAGCTTATGAGCCGATGGCAGAGAAAATGATTGATGAAATTCTGAATGCGGCCTTGGAGAAATGGCCTTTGAATAAAGCAATCTGTGTACACCGGGTTGGTCCGATTGATGTTTGCGGGTGTGCCGTGGTTGTTATCACGAGCTCTGCCCATCGGGCTGCTGCATACGAGGCAAACCGTTACATCATAGATCGGGTAAAGTATGAAGCTCCTATTTGGAAGCACGAATTTTTTACGGATGGAACCAGCGAATGGGGTCAAAACTGTGACTGCAGTTCACCATCTCATCCACATCATCACGAACACAAACACCATCACGCAGAATGAAAACATTAACAACAGAAGATCGCAGCCGTTTTGCCCGCCACATCTCATTGAGCGAGATTGGCGAAAGCGGACAACAAAAGCTGAAAAACGCTCGCGTGCTCGTTGTTGGTGCAGGTGGCTTGGGCAGCCCGGTGTTGATCTACCTGGCAGCAGCGGGCGTTGGCTGTATAGGAATGGTCGATGATGACGTGGTCAGCTTGTCAAACCTGCAGCGCCAAGTGTTGTACACGACCGCACAAGTAGGTCTGAAGAAAGTTGAGATAGCAGCTCAGCGTCTTCAGGATTTGTATCCCTCGATCGAGTTGATCAGCTACACGAAACGACTGACTCAAGAAAATGCAGAAGAACTGATCAGCAATTACGACATCGTAGCTGACTGTTCTGACAACTATGCAACCCGTGCGTTAATCGGCCAGGTGTGTGCAAAACTTGAAAAGCCACTAGCCTACGCTTCGGTATTGAATTATGAAGGACAAGTAACAGTATTCAATTATATGAACGGACCATCGTTCGATCAGCTTTTTCCAAGCGTACCGAAAGATGGCCTGTTCAAAACAGAAGATATTGGATTGGTCGGAGCATTACCTGGAATTGCCGGAAGCCTACAAGCCAACGAGGTAATAAAAATGATCACCGGTTACGGTGAGGTGCTCTCTGGAAAACTTTTGGTTTTCGCGATTGATCAAAACCGATTTCAGGTTTTTAACTATTAAGCCAGAGCTAATTGAACGATGCGTTTAACAGCTTCAGGCAAGTTTAACTGTAAAGCAATATCATGACCATGCGCAGACATCTTACCCCAGGTTTTCTGAACAATCTGAACCAATTGTTCATCGGTTTTTCCCGGCATAAAGGCAGCCATG
>QKCF01000292.1 GCA_003246935.1 Sunxiuqinia sp.
GAATGTGATGGTTCAGGTAATGTATCGGCATTGGAAGCATGGTTAAGCAATAATGGAGGTGCAACAGCCAGCGATGACTGTTCATCGGTAAGGTGGAGTAACGATTTCGAAGGCTTAAGTGATTTGTGCGGCGTTACCGGCGCAACCACAGTAGTCTTTACAGCGACAGATGACTGTGGAAACAGTAGCACAACCAGCGCAACCTTCACAATTGAAGATACAGCAGCACCTGTCATTACAGCAGCCTCAGATATGACTGTAGAGTGTGATGGCGCGGGTAATGTATCAGCATTGGAAGCGTGGTTAAGCGGCAACGGGGGAGCAACAGCCAGTGATGACTGTTCATCAGTAAGCTGGAGTAACGATTTCGATGGATTAAGTGAACTCGAAGGAGGAACTGGTTCAGCCACTGTAGTATTTACAGCAACCGATGAGTGTGGAAACAGCAGTACCACAAGTGCAACATTCATTACTGAAGACACGACTGCTCCTGAACTTATTTGTCCGGAGAATTTGACTTCAATTGTAGTTGATAACGGTAAATGTTTTGCAACGGGAGTTTCTCTTGGTACTCCGATTATATCTGATAATTGTGCTTCGATAGAGACACTGTTAGTCACAAATGATGCTCCTGATCAGTTCAGCGTCGGCACAACAACAGTAACATGGACTGTAAAAGACATCTTTGGAAATACAACTACCTGTACTCAAATCGTGACAGTAACCGACAACGAGGCTCCGGTAGCTAATTGTCCGGTACCGGATGAGTCTTACACGACAGATGAAAATGAAGACTATGCGACATTGTCTTTCGCAGCATCTCCAACTGATAATTGTGGAGTAGCTAGTACGACTTACAGTGTTGATGGAACTGAAATAAGCTTCCCATATCAATTCCCGGTTGGAATAACAACGGTTGATGTGACAGTTACAGATATACACGAAAACAGCTCAACTTGTAGCTTTGATGTGAATGTAGGTGACAATGAAGATCCAGAGATCGAATGTTCACAGGATTTAATAGAAGTTAATAACGACAGCGGAGCATGTTCTGCAATGATTGAGATTGCAGCACCGGCGGTTTCTGACAATTCCGGAATTGCATCGTTAGTGAATGATTACAATAATTCTGCTGATGCAAGTGATACTTACGATGTTGGTGAGACTACCGTTACCTGGACAGTAACTGATATCAATGGTAACATCAATACATGTAGTCAGACAATCGTTGTAACAGATAACGAGGCACCAACAATTGACTGCGCAGAAGATGTTCTGGTTCTCTTTACTTCGTCAGCAAACGATATGAATTCGGTGTCAGTTCCATCTCCAACTTCATCTGGTGATAATTGTGGAGTAGCAAGCATTGAAAATGATTTTAATGGCCTTGAAGATGCTTCAGGTAACTATCCATTTGGAACGACAGATGTTGTTTGGACAGTAACAGACATCCATGGTAATACAGCTACTTGTACACAACATGTGGTTGTGAAATTGGATTCGGATGGTGATGATGTTCCGGATGACATAGATATCGATGATGACAACGACGGTATCCTGGATATCGTGGAAGATATGTATGCGAACGGTGATGATGATAACTTCAAGAACGGCTTGGATATAGACTCTGATAATGATGGTATTCCTGATAACGTAGAAGGTCAGACAGAGGCAGCCTACCATGCACCACTGGGTATGGATACCGACGGCGATGGTTGGGATGATGCTTATGATCCGACTAATGGCGGAACACCAATTGCATTGGCCGATACTGATGCAGACGGTTACCCGGATTACCTGGATACAGACTCAGATGGAGATGGTATTATTGACCTTGCAGAAGGCGTGATTGGTGAAGGTGAAAGCCTGGTTATACCAACTTTAAGCGGCCTGGATGCTGATGAAGACGGTTTGGATGACATATTCGACGAGTCAGTAAAAGGAGCTACTTTCATGGGTGTTACAGCCGAAGGCAGTAATGCAGCAATCGAAAATACTGACAATGATGCGGTTCCTGACTATCGTGATATCGATTCAGATAACGATGGTATCCTGGATAACATAGAAGCACAGGAAGATTTGGACAACTATGTTGTGGCAAGTGAACAGGATCAGGATGGTGATGGATTGGATGACGCGTACGATACCGATTACAATGCAGTTGTTATTGAGTTGGTTGATACCGATGGCGATGGTACTCCGGACTTCCGCGATGAAGATACAGACGACGACTGGGTACCGGACTACATAGAAGGCAATGATGCCGATATGAACGGTAAACCAGACCTGATCTTCAGTGGCACCGATGTTGATGGCGATGGATTGGATGATGTGTTCGATTCATTGACAACACCAAGCGGACCATCAATCAGCATCGTGAAATCAGCTTCAATCACGTATAACCCGACAGCATCGAAAATCTTGCCGCCAATGCAGGATACAGATGAGGATAATAAGCCGGACTTCCGTGATGTTGACGATGATAATGACCTTGTTGCAACAAGCTTGGAAGACAACGTGATCGTTGACGGTGACCCAACCAACGACGATTGTAACTACAACGGTATTCCAAACTACTTGGATCCGCAGTCTTGTGATTTGATTCCGGATGCCTTCTCTCCAAACGGTGACGATTATAACGACTATCTGGTTATCCCTGCAGTTTATGGTAATACAAATGCACACATTGAGATTTACAACCGTTGGGGAGCCAAGCTTTACGAAAAAGATAACTATGGAAATGTCCAGTTGCTGGGTAACGAAGCCTGGTGGGATGGCAAGCCAAACATAAATGGTGATAAGAATGAAATTGTACCGGAAGGAACGTACTTTATGCTCCTGATCATGGATGATTCATCAGTGTACAAAGGAACAGTATTTATTAACCGGTAAACACAAGAACGATGAAAGCGATGAAATATTTATCCAAACTTGCTGTCAGTGCAGTACTCCTGTTCAGCACAGCCTTAAGCTCATTTGGTCAGCAAGACGACCCAATGTACAGTCAGTATATGTTCAACATTCAGGCCTTTAACCCGGCTTATGTAGGGTCGTGGGAGTGTGTAGGATTCATGGTTCTGGGGCGCTACCAGTGGGTAGGATTTAACGGAGCACCGGATACGCATACCTTTTCAGTGCAGGCACCGCTTCGTAACGAGCGGATAGGTCTTGGTTTGTCTGTTATTAATGACGTGATTGGCTTGGAAAAGCGCTTGGCCTTCTTCACCGATTACTCCTATAAACTGAAGGTTGGTTTTGACGCAAATTTGCGGCTTGGTGTTAAAGCGGGTTTTACCAACTATCGACACGTATTGTCGGATCATACGACAGTTGATCCCGGTGATCCGGCGTTTGAAGGAGATATCAGGGAGAGTTTCATGCCTAATTTTGGTGTAGGTTTGTTCCTGTCGTCGCCGCGCTACTATGCCGGATTTTCAATCCCGAAAATGCTGAAAAATGATTTCGAGTTTGGTGCGGGAAACTATAAAACCGACTATGAGTTCCGTAATTTGAATTTCATTGGGGGGTATGTGTTCGACATGGGATCTTACATGAAGTTCAAGCCATCGTTCATGTTCCGTCACACCGAAGCACAGCCCTTTGTCTACGACCTTAATGCGAGCTTCCTGTTTAAAGAGAAGTTTTGGCTGGGTGGTATGTTTCGTTCCACAACTTGGAAGGGCGGCGGTAGCGCTATCGGTTTCAATGCACAGTTCATTCTCAATGAAAAATTACGGATTGGTTATGCTTATGATCTCAACTTAGCAGATGTTGGCACTTATGGTAATGGCTCGCACGAGGTTATGATCTCGTACGAACTGAGATCTTTGGTCAAATCGTTTGTTTCACCTCGATATTTCTAACCCTGAAAACTTTAACCCATGAAAGTTAGATATTTAACCGGATTAGCCTTGATGTTTGTCGTCCTTCTGGGAAATGCGCAAACAAAGAAGGTATTTGAAGATGTGAAAATCGACATCAAGAATGCATCAGTGAATACACCGAACAGTGATTTTGCTTCGTACCTGGATGGGGGCGAGCTGATTTACAACTCGGAAGTTAAAGTTGCAGGTGATACAAAGCAGGAAACTTACATGATGTACGACGTTTATTCAACGCAGATTTTGCCTGAAGGCCAGACAGCCAAGCAAGGAGAAAATCGTGCACGTATAACTACAAAGCTGCAGGAAGGGCCGATGACCATTTGTGAGGCTACCGGAGAGATGTACGTGACTCAGTCTTACGCGGAAGAAACCGACGTTGAGAATATCGTATTTAAAAAAGAGAACGTTCGCCTATGTATCACTAAATTTAAAAAGGGAGCCGACGGATGGACAGAAGTTGGTCCATTCCCTTTCGCATCGAAAGATTACTCAGTGGCCCACCCAACGGTAAGTCAAAGTGGCGATACTATAATTTTCATCAGTGATATGCCGGGCGGTTTAGGAGGTACAGACTTGTACTATACAGTTCGCAATGGTGATGAGTGGACAGAACCAGTCAATGTGGAGGCTTTGAATACCTCTGGTAACGAGATGTTTCCTTATTGGGATGCTGATGGCACGCTCTATTTTTCGAGCGATGGCCGTAGCGGAAAGGTGGGCTGGATATTTACTATACAAAGTTGACTAAGTTGACTCCGTCTGACATCCTGACGTTTGATAGTGATATCAATTCGAAGGCCGATGACTTTGGGTACATCCCGGGTCCTGAAGAACGTTTTGCCTACTTTTCCTCAAACAGGAACGGTGGTCAGGGAGGAGATGATATCTATGTTGTGTTACCGGAGGAATACACATTTAATTTGTTGGTAATTTCGAGTTTTACAGATAGACCTGTTGCAAATGTGAAAGTCGAAATCAAGAATGAACGCGGTAACGTAGTGGCTGAATCGACAACTGATGAGGCTGGCAGAACTCCGTTAAAACTGGAGATGAATAAACGTTATGAGTTATTAGCAACGAAATCAGGTTACTTTGATAAGACTAAAGATATCAACATGACAGCCGAAGGCGAGTTTGTAAATAAGGAAGAAGTTCTATACATCGATCCTTCGCATCGTTTGCAAGGTCAGGTTGTGAATATCTTTGGTGATGAGCCAATAGAAGGATCAACCATCACGATTGCACAAGATGGTAAACCTGTTGATTCGGCAACGACCGATGCGGATGGCTACTTTAAAGCAGACATACAGCCGGAACACAATTACCTGGTTACAGCTGCAGCGGATAACTTCTTCGGGACTGATATCGAATTTTCAACAGCAGGTATGGAACCTGGTGAATTGTTCTATTACTTCCAGCTTTATCCTTTGGATGCCGGAACACGGATTGGTTTGAACAATATTTACTTTGATTACGACAAGCATGATATCCGTCCGGATGCGGTTCGTGTATTGGATCGTATGGTTGAGACTTTGGCTAAATATCCGGATATTAATATTAAATTAGAGGCACATACAGACAGTCGTGGTACCGACGAGTACAACCAGAGATTATCAGAACGACGCGCAAAAGCAACCTTGGATTACCTGGTGCGTAAAGGTATAGACAAGTCTCGGATTGAAGCCGTTGGCTTAGGTGAGACACAGCTGGTAAACGAATGTGCTGATGGTGTTGATTGTTCAGAAGAAAAACATCAGGAAAACAGACGTACAGTATTTGAAATCAAGAAGTCAAAAGTTACACAAAAGACTTCTTCGGGAGAATAAAGATTTAGAGTTGCTGCGTAAGCACTTTCGTTTAGTCTAACATGGGGGTCTGCCAGAGGGTAGGCCTCCTTTTTTGTGTATGACAACTAAACGTGTAGTTGGAAAACTATAAAATTAGTTTGAAAACTAAAATATTAGTTGTAGGTTTGTTTCAGTAAATAAATAACCCGACCATGAAACAAACCATTTTAATCCGACCTGATCCTTAAAATTTTTTCGTCATTTTAACTAAAAGATTAGTTCATTGACGAATTGTTTAGTTAATTTTGATAGACAATTCATTCGTAACAAGAAAAAGTAATCATGATCAAAGAATTAACCAAGGCAGAAGAGCAAGTGATGCAGATTTTGTGGAAACTGGACAAAGCTTTTGTAAACGACATTTTGGAAAAAATACCCGAGCCAAAGCCGGCGTATAACACAGTGTCGACGATTGTCCGGATTCTGGAAAAGAAAGGTTTTGTAGATCATGAAGCTTTTGGAAAGACCCACCGGTATTTTCCGCTTGTCAGTAAAAGCGATTATACCAAAGCCTATTTCAGAAATTTTTTAAGCAACTACTTTGGAAACTCGTTCCAGGAAATGGTTTCTTTTTTCGCGAAGGAAGATAATATGAGTCTTTCGGACCTGGAAGCCCTGATGAACGAAGTTGGAAAAGATTTAGAGGACGATAAACCGGAAAACAATGGTTGATTTCGTGAACTATATTTTCGAATCGGGAATCAGTTTAGCACTGTTCACTTTGTTGTATTTCCTGTTTTTGCAACGTGAAACGTTCTTTCGGACCAACCGCTTGTTTTTGCTTTTCGCGTTAATATTTTCTGCCTTGCTGCCTTTCGTACATCTGCGTGTTTGGGAAGGCCACCCGGTTATGTTGGACGAAATTACCGTGACGCCATATCGCAACTTGCTCGAAACGGTTTCTGTTTACGGAACAGAAGTTTCAACAAATATTGTGCGTGATATTTCAGCCAGCACTTATATCATGGGTATTTATTTGGTTGGAGTGTGTTTGTTTGCACTTCGACTGGTATGGCGCTTGGTTCAAATCTTTTGGCTAATTCGCCAAAATGAAGTGATTAGCGAAAGCGGGATGAAACTTGTTTTACTTGATCGCGAGGTGACGCCATTCTCTTTTCTTTCCTACGTATTTGCCGGGAAAAATCTGAAAACTCAGGATGGCTGGGATAAGATGCTGATTCACGAGTTTGAGCATGTGAAACAGGGGCATTCTTTCGATATTTTGGTGTTGGAAGTGCTCACCGTTTTTCAGTGGTTCAACCCGTTTTTCTGGTTGTTGAAGCGTTTGTTACGAGAGAATCACGAGTACCTGGCCGACAGGGCTGTGTTGGTTCACTACTCAAATCCCGGCTATTATAAAAAGCTGCTTTTACAGCAGTTTGTTGGGCCACAAATTGATCTGGCCAACAATTTCAATTACTCTCTAATCAAAAAACGAATTCAAATGATGTCACAAATAAAATCATCTAAATTAGCACGTATTAAGTTGTTTGGCGGTATCCTTCTGGCCAGCACGTTAATCGTCATATTTGCCTGCGAGCAGGAACAATCCACTACAACTCTTTCAGAATCGTCCGATCAAACTTCTACAGTTGAGTACGCTGGCTCTTCGTTGACTATTGGTGGAGATTCCGCAGCGGTTGAAAAATTGAAAGAATTAATTGCGGCTTCCGGCGATTACCGCGTTATTCGTAATCTAGTGACTGGGAATTTAGAATTGGCAAAGAACAGTGATTCTGATGAAGATGGTGTTACAGTTGTTGGCTACAACAAATCTTCAACGGTTGAGGACGAAGTCAAAAAGATTGATGGTAAACCAATCTTCTTTATTGTTGAACAAATGCCGGAATTCCCGGGGGGTGAATTAGAACTTCGCAAAACGATCGCCAGAGCTGTTAAATACCCGGTTGAGGCGCAGGAAGATGGAATTCAAGGAAAGGTTTATGTGACTTTTGTAGTTGACAGCACTGGAAAAGTACGTAATGCGAGAGTTGTTCGAGGGGTGGCTCCGTCACTTGATAAAGAAGCGATTCGTGTCGTTTCTTCCTTACCAGACTGGACTCCGGGAAAACAGCGAGGAGAGGCAGTTGCTGTGTCCTATACCGTTCCGATCAGTTTTGTATTGCAGTAGGTATTTCAAAATATTTCAGCCTGCTCTTTCGCGAGTGGGCTGATCTTTCTTTCCTCAAGGCCATAAAATAAAACAGAAAACAAGCTAGAACCATGAAATTCATCTTTTCAGTTTGCCTGATTTTAATCGTCATCTCTTCCGGCAAGGCTCAAAGTGAGGTAGACTTGCTGATTTTAAACCGACAATATTCTGGAGCATTGAACAGCCTCGAACAGCAGTTGAACGTGACGCCCGAAGCAAGCTTGTATTTCAAGAAAGGGCTGGTGTGCGAAAAACTGATGAACTACGAATCAGCAATCGATGCTTTGACTAAAGCCTGCGAATTGGAACCCGGCAATACAAATTACTGGGAAGAATTAGCAGATGCGCATTCAGCCGTGGGAAATTATCTGTATTCCGTCAACTACTTCAAAATAGCCATTTCGATCGATACAACGGATATCCGGATAAAAGGGAAGCTGGCGCAGGCGTACATTAATTTAAAAGCCTATCCGGATGCTTTTCGGTGTTACCAGGAGATTTGGGCAAGCGATTCAACCAATACCTATTACAACCGGTATTATGCCTATGCGGCTTATCGTATCGGTAAAAATGATCTCGCGGTAAAATTGTATGAGCAACTAGCCGCAAAGGGATCACACGATTTGGTAACATGGATCAACTTGGCGACAATTTACAACCAGCAAGAACGAATGAGCAGCGCTGTCGAGGCCTGCGAACGAGGTTTGGATCTTTTTCCTCAAAATCCATCTTTGCTTTTGAAAATCGCCGATAGTTATTTCATTTTCCAGGAATATGACAAAGCCTTATTGGTTTATGAAAATTATTTGGCAGTTGGCGATTCTTCGCTGGATGTTATGAAGAATTACGGCATTTGTCTCTATTTCGGTAAGCAGGAAGAGAAAGCTTTGCAGACGCTTGAGCCCTGTTACGAGGAGACCATTAATGATCCGATTGTGAATTTTTATATGGGAGCTTGCTATAAAAAGTTGAAGCAATTTGAAGAAAGTGCCGGTTTTTTGGAACTGGCGGTTGAAACAGCTACACCAGCTTACCTGGCTGAAATTTATCACCATTTGGGACAGGTTTACGGTATGCAACGCAAGTTTGAAGACTCAATT
>QKCF01000087.1 GCA_003246935.1 Sunxiuqinia sp.
TAATGGTGTGGTGCAGAGTCTGCCCGGTAAAATGTATCGTTTGAACTAGCGATGCAGTTTTGCATGTCGATTTTTGCATATATCTTTGCGGCATGACAAGTTTCGAAGATCTAAAAGTCAATAAATCAATTTTAAAAGCCCTCGAAGAGATAGGCTTTGAACAGCCAACGCCGATTCAGGAGAAAGCAATTCCGTTAATTCGGTCGGGTGTTGATGTGTTGGGTATTGCTCAAACCGGCACCGGAAAAACTGCTGCGTATTTGCTACCGCTGTTTATGAAACTGGTAAAAGCAGAGGGAGAAGATCCGCGAGCGTTGATTTTAGTTCCCACTCGCGAGCTATCGATTCAGGTGGGCGAAGACATTGAAGAGTTGACAACCTACAGTAATATTCGTCATGCCGCAGTTTACGGTGGAATTGGATGGACTAAGCATGCTGATCTGATTAAGCCGGGAGTAGATGTTTTGGTGGCGACTCCCGGACGTCTGTTGGATTTGTATCAGGCAGGGGCTGTGTCGTTTAAGAAGATTAAGACCCTGGTAATTGACGAAGCAGACCGGATGTTGGATATGGGCTTCATGCCTCAAATTCGAAAGTTGTTGGAGATTATTCCTGTTAAGCGTCAGAATTTGTTGTTTTCAGCAACCTTCAACGAGAAGGTAGAAGAGATGAGCCACGAGTTTCTGGATTTTCCGGAACGGGTTGAAATTGCTCCCTCAGCAACACCTGCTCAGTTGGTTCAGCAATCTTATTATAAAGTTCCTAATATTCGGACTAAGTTGAATCTGATTCAACATTTATTGACAGACGAAGAAACTTATAGCAGGGTAATCATATTTGTTCGAACCAAAGAGCACGCCGAAAGCGTGTTCAAAATCATTAAGCGAAAAACCGAGGGCGAAAAACGAATTTTGCATTCGAATAAAGGTCAGAATACAAGGATCAATGCTATCAATTCGTTTAAGGATGGTGATGTTCGGATCCTGATATCAACTGACGTTTCTGCACGTGGGCTTGATGTTAGTTTGGTTTCGCATGTTATCAATTTTGATTTGCCGCAACGCTACGAAGATTACGTACACCGGATTGGACGGACTGCACGTGCCAATAATCATGGTGAGGCGATTACTTTGGTTAATCCAGCAGAGGAGTATCATTTACGCAAAATTGAAAATATTATACGGATGGAGATTCCTGAGCGGAAGATTCCGGATGACGTAGAAGTTCCGGCAACACCAAAGCCAGAAAATCAGGAGCAACTGCGAGAAATTGACCGTCAGAAGAAATTGGAAGATCCTACTTTTAAGGGGGCTTTTCATGAGAAAAAACGGCGTCCCGGAGAAAGTAAGAACAAACCGGTTAATCCGCCGAAACATCTTTCGAAAACGAAAAAGTTCAGAAAGGGCAGAGACGGAGGTAAAAGATAAGCTTGCGACTTAATTGTATTGGGAGAGCAGTGTAAAACAAGTAGCCTTTTCCTTGAATCGCAGCGCTGAAACGCCAATCTTTCCACCTACGTTTTCTATGAGCCGTTTAACGATTGAGAGGTAGAGTCTTGTTCCATGCACTTGGCTTACTACAAGTCGAGCGAATTGGGTGAACAGTTTTTACAGTTTTTCTGCGTTTAGGCCGCTATCATTGTCTGTTGCCGAATAGTCGAGAAAATAGAAAATGCTCCAGGTTTAAATTTCAACCTGAAGTAATAGTAGATATATAATGTTCTGCGACTCTCTATAGCGCATGATTAAGATTTCAACGACGTAGCTAAGTAATTCGAGGAAGAATAGGATAAGCCAACGACTTCGATGTCATAGGGGACATTAGCTAGAGTATAAATTTCGTTAGTACGGCCCCCAAAAACTAAAACAAGCCTAAATGTTCCAAAAGAATTCTCGCGCCTATTAAAATGAGAATTATACCGCCAATTAGTTCAGCATATTTTGCTAACTGACGGCCGGTTTTTTTCCCGATTAGGATCCCGAACATGGAGGCCATAAACGTGATGCTGCCAATAATGATGATGGCCGGAGTAATCCGTTGCATGATCATGGCCATGCTGAAGCCTACGGCCATAGCGTCAATACTTGTGGCAAAAGCAAGAACCACCGCAACTTTAAAGATCATGGGGTTAATCAAGGATTTTTCTTCTTGCTTTCTGAAATTTTCAAAAATCATTTTGCCCCCGATAAGACTCAACAGACCAAATGCAATCCAGTGATCTACAGGTTCGATATAACTACGAATACTGTTTTCCAGAAACCATCCGATGACAGGCATTACAGCTTGAAATAAGGCTAAAAGGAAGGCTAGTTTTGCTGCTTCAAAAAATCGGATCTTTGGTAAACTCAATCCACTGGTTACCGATACGGCAAACGAGTCAACGGATAATCCCATAGCCAGTATAATGATTGTGTAGTAATACATTTTTTGAGAGCTTTTGAGCTGCAAAATTAAGAAAAAAGATTTTTTGTGTCAGTAAAATCGTGATTTTGAATTAATTTAAATAACTGGAAAACAAAAAGCCCATAACCGCAACACGGCGCAGTTATGGGCTTTTAAACATTCTGATCCGAATCTGCCTTTATTTCGACAGGTCAACCGAGGCTACATGCTTTTTTGTCTCTTTATCTTTTATGAGTGAGATTAATTTCTTTCCGATTTCTTCATTTTTCATGATTCCTGAAAATTGGTCAGCGCCTGGCCCAAAAGCAAAAACAGGGACCATAACTCCACTGTGGTCACCTTCAATAAATGAGCCTTCTACCTTTCCTGTTTCCATGTCACCATTAGTAATTGCCATCCCGCCGGTTTCGTGATCTGCAGTAACAACGATCAATGTTTCGCCATTGTTGACTGCGAAATCCAACGCTTTACCAATCGAACGGTCGAAGTCAAGCATTTCTTCAGCAACATAATTTGTGTTGTTTTGGTGGCCACCCCAGTCGATTTGGGAGCCCTCTATCATGATGAAAAAACCTTCTTTGTTTTGACTGAGAATATTAAGTGCCGTTTTCGTTGAGCGGGGCAACATGTTATCGCGTTTAGACGCAACTGGATTGTGCTCAAAAGCAGTCAGTCCTGCAAGCTTGCCTGATTTGACTTTTTCAATTTCGTTCATATCCTGCAAAACTACATAGCCTTTCTTTTTGAGGTTGGCAGTTAAGTCTTTGCCGTCTTTGCGATCGGTAAAGTGTTTGTAACCACCACCTATAAATACATCAATATCTGTCTTCAAAAAGTCACCCGCAATCGCTTCATACATATTACGCGAAGGTTGGTGTGCAATGAATGAGGCTGGAGTAGCATGTGTAATAGCTGAGGTTGAAACCAAACCCGTAGCTTTGCCTTCATTTTCAGCGATCTCGAGTATTGTCGGTTGTGCAATCGTATCTGTATCTACACCAATAGCTCCATTGTAGGTTCGGTATCCGCTCGAAAGGGCAGTGCCTCCTGCTGCCGAGTCCGTGATGTAATGGTTTGCCGATTGTGTTTCAGAGAAACCAACATGTTTGAAATTATTCAAGAACAAGTTGCCGTGATTGGCAGTCAGGCCGGCAAAAATCTGCGCTGTTCCCATGCCATCGCCAATCATCAAAATAATGTTTTTCGGCTTCTTTGATTTTGGTGATTCCCGATACTCTTTTACCGGGTATGTGGTTGTACCGCGATAAGTTTTCAGTGAATCTTCTTTGGTAATTGTTTTGTAATTTTCCTGCGCCAGCAGATTGCAGCTCAACAAAATTGCAATAGCTAAAAAAAGTTGTTTTTTCATTTTGTTCGTTTTTCAGAAGCGATAAAGGTAACTTCCTTTATTGGTGTTGGTGTGAAGCAATAATTACAAAAGTGTAAAAATTTTTAAGCCGATTCAGATTGCTCCCAACTTTCCCTGTCGAAATCTTCCGCCAAAGCATAGCGTATTTGTTTATCGCCAAGCATAGGTTTAAGTATGCCCAGTACGATAAAATCAGAAAGAATACGCTCGGCTTCTCTGTAGGTAATACCGGCTTTCCGGGAGTAGGCTGATTGTGTTATGTTCGGCTGCTTGGACAGATAGTCGAGCAAAAATTTTTCATCTTTCGAGTAGTTGATAAAAATGCCTTTTGGACGTTTTTGCTTATGCCAAACCTCGATCATCACCTTGTTCGCCAGTTTATTTTCGTCGTGATGGCGATAGTATGCCCACCATTTGCCATCTTCATCTTTCGCAAAGTGAGGTTTATTGGGGCTGCTTTCTACAATGATCTCCAATACCACCTTATTATCTACAAAATGTTGTCGCGAACTGAATTCGATCTCAGGCTTACTAAATATTTTTGCGGCCGACTCAATCATGTAATATTCCTCTTCGGAGCGTACGCCGGCAATATTGCCGTTGTCTTTCACCCCGATCAATAAACGACCACCATCGGTATTGGCGAAGGCCACCAGCGATTTTGCAATTTTTCGCGAGTCGCTTATACAATATTTAAAATCCTGAGTTTGGTGTTCTCCTTCCAGGATCATCTTCATCAATCTCATACGCCCAACTTAATCCAGGATCCGAAAAATAGCGAAATTTTTAAATATCGATGTTGAATAAAATCCGAAC
>QKCF01000288.1 GCA_003246935.1 Sunxiuqinia sp.
AGCACAAGAAGGCAACATTGTTAGTGCTACAAAGCATATTGCTGCAAACTTAACGAGTCTTTTTTTCATAATTTAGATAATTAAGATTTGACTTTAATAACTTTAGTATTTGAGAATTTATCATGCCAGCTTAATTTATTGGCACTGAAAAAGATACTTATCGGCTCAAAAGGGATTAAACGTGAAAATGATCGTATTACTGCAGTGGTAAACGAAATAGAGGTAGTGTTTTTCTCGACCACCTTCGTTTTTGTTATCAATTTCCCTGGAGTTGCGCTCAACACTGATTCAAAAGCTGTATAATAAGTTAAATAAATTAGAATTGATAAAAGACGATTTGAGTACTCGCTTTCAATAATTGTAGCATCAATATATCTTCCTAGTATTAGGAAAATGACGGTAGTTATGAGCATAAAACACAGGAAATCAATAAGGAAATTAATAAATCTGACACCTCTTGAAGCGTTACTATTCATAAGTAGTATTTAGATTTTATTACGCTAATATATGATAAAATCATCGAATATGAATAATATTTTATATTATTATTCCCAGTCGAGAATTATTTTCCCGCAGTTACCTTCTTCCATAATATCGAAAGCTTGCTGAAAGTCATCGGCTTTCATACGGTGGGTAATAACAGGAGAAATATTGAGTCCCGAAGTAAGCATCATTTCCATATGATACCAGGTTTCATACATTTCACGGCCGTAAATACCTTTTAAGGTCAGTCCTTTAAAAATCAATCGGCTCCAATTGATCTGAGTGGTTTTAGGCAGAAGACCCAATAGGGAAATTTTACCACCATTGTACATGTTTTCAACCATATCATTGAAAGCTACCGGCGAGCCGCTGCACTCCAATCCAATGTCGAAACCGGAAACCATCCCTAAACTATGCATTGCATCCCGAACGTTCTCTTTCATTGGATCGATTACCAAAGTAGCACCCATTTGTCGGGCTAATTTGCGTCGGTATGGCGATAAATCGGTGCCGACAATATTGCGGGCACCTGCGAAACGACAAACGGCAGTGGCCATCGCTCCAATAGGGCCTCCAATGCCTGTTATGAGGACGTCTTCACCTAATAAAGGGAAGGAGAGGGCTGTATGTGTGGCGTTACCTAAAGGGTCCATAATGGAGAGCAATTCATCTGGGATGCGGGCGTCGATTTTTAAGACGTTTTTGGCAGGAACGGAAATATATTCAGCAAATCCGCCATCGCGTTGGACGCCAATGCCCAACGTATGGTCGCAAATATGCTGTCTTCCACGGCGGCAATTTCGGCAGAAACCACAGGCGATATGACCTTCAACGGTAACACGCTCTCCAACGTGCACACGGTCAACTTCCGAGCCGGTTTCAACAACTTCACCCATATATTCATGGCCAATTGTTACAGGGGGGTTAATCGTGTTTTGAGCCCATTCATCCCATTTGTAGATATGGAGGTCGGTGCCGCATACGGCTGCTTTTTTTACTTTGATTAGTACGTCGTTGGGGCCAACCGCAGGCATGGGGACGTCTTCCATCCAAAGTCCGCGTTCAGGTTTAGTTTTGACAATAGCTTTCATAAGAATCCCTTGAAATTTACTCAACAAGTTAAGTGAATTTCAAGGGATAACACAGAATGAAAATCATGTTTGTCACTACTTTTGGTAGCTCTTAGTGCTGCCGGCGACCATTGTTTGAAAAAGCTTAACACTTTGTCTTTGTCGTAGCCGTCGTTGACCTCTAAATAGACTGAATTTTGCGTGTGAATGCGATTTTCCTTGTTATCCAATACAACGAATACCGGAAAGCCAAATCGCTGCGGAAAACCGAGCTTTTCTAGTACTTCTTCGTTTTTATTCTCTTTGCTGTAATTAACCAATACAACCACGTAGTTATCATTTAAGTATTGATTGAGTTCACCGTCGTGTATAAACTGATGGAAACGACGGCACCATACACACCAATTTCCTCCAATTTGGAGAAAAACATGCTTTCCTTCGGCCGCAGCTTGTTTTACTGCAGCATCAATTTCTGCTTGAGCATCGGCTTTGGGGTTGTAAATCGGTTTTACCTGAGCCTGGCTTCCCAAGGCAAGGGCTAAGAACATTAATAAAAGAAGTTTTTTCATGGCTAACTTTTTAATTGTTTGTTGTCATCTATTCAACCTTACTCATGTTTAGTTTTCCGTGTTGGATACCTTTCACGCCAATCAGGAGATCAGCTAATTCAGTTAATTTGAATGAAGGGCCTTTCACTGCTACAATTTGAAGGCAGTTTTCGACACTTAGATGAAAGATTTGAGAGGAAAGGATGATGTCTGTGTTTTCCGCTTCAATATCCTGAATACGGTTGCGGATTTCCTTCTTGCTATGATTATAGACTAAGGTGATGGCGCCGGCAACCAGGTTGTCGCATTTCCATTTTTTCTCCACCAGGTTCTTTTCCACGAGGAACCGTATTGCTTGCGAACGGTTGGCAAAATTGTTTTCCTTAACATACTCGTCAAGAGCTTTCAGCAATTCTTCGTCGAGTGATACACCAAAGCGTGAAACGGGCATAACAGTTCGTTTTAGGGTTAAAAATGCATGATCAACAAATGTAGGTTTTTGAGAGGCACGATCAAAAAGGGAATAAAAAACCCCTGCATTTTTGATGCAAGGGCTTGATTTATGCTTGTATTTTTGAGTTTACTTCAGTTCCCAGCTTGCGCCTTCTTTGGTGTCTTTAATAACGAATCCCAGGGTGGTTAGCTCGTTACGGATTTTATCAGCTGTAGCCCAATCTTTGTTGGTTTTTGCATCCTGACGCAGTTGCAATAACAGGTCGATAGCGGCGTTATAAGCGTCGTTGCTT
Source organism: Sunxiuqinia sp. (assembly GCA_003246935.1). GTDB lineage: Bacteria > Bacteroidota > Bacteroidia > Bacteroidales > Prolixibacteraceae > Mangrovibacterium. The sequence continues at coordinate 2,848 of QKCF01000288.1, forward strand.
CCACTGGCTTGTTCCGGCTTCTTTAAGCCAAACAAATCGAAAACAAAGGTGTTGTAGATGCTTTTTAGCGCTCCTAAATCATCTGCCGAAATGCTTTCTTTTCCATCAGCGATGGAGTTAATCATTTTTACCCCATCAAAAAGGTGAGCAATAGCAATCGGGCTGTTCAGATCATCATTCATCGCAGCATAACACTTTTCTTTCAAGTCAACTACGTTTACTGAGGATGTTTCGCTTGCTTTCAGGCTTTCCAGTGTTTCCGAAGCTTTCAACAGGCGTTCCATACCTTTTTCAGCAGCTTGAAGGGCTTCATTCGAGAAATCAAGCGTACTGCGGTAGTGTGCAGTCAACATGAAGAACCGGATGGTCATCGGATCGTAAGCTTTTTCCAAAAGCGGATGGCCACCATTGAAGAATTCATCCAGTGAAATAGCGTTTCCGAGCGATTTGCCCATCTTTTGGCCGTTCAGCGTAATCATGTTGTTGTGCATCCAGTAACGCACGGCATCGTGTCCGTTTGCGGCTTTAGACTGCGCAATTTCCGCTTCGTGATGGGGAAAAGTTAAGTCCATACCACCACCGTGAATATCGAAGGTCTCGCCGAGGTATTTGCAGCTCATAGCCGTACACTCGAGGTGCCAGCCAGGGAAACCATCGCTCCAGCGTGACGGCCAGCGCATGATGTGCTCCGGTGATGCTTTTTTCCAAATGGCAAAATCGAGCGGAGAGTGTTTTTCATCCTGTCCGTCCAGTTCGCGGGTATTGGACTGCATGTCTTCAATTTTCCGACCTGAAAGCTCACCGTAAGGATAATCTTTGGCGTATTTTTCAACATCGAAATACACCGATCCCTGGCTTTCGTAAGCATAACCGGCAGCTAAAATCTTTTCTACTACAGCAATTTGCTCAATAATATGCCCTGTTGCACGAGGCTCAATACTTGGAGAAAGAACATTCAGTTTCTCCATATTTTTGTGATAGTCGTTGGTGTAAAGCTGAACAACTTCCATGGGTTCCAACTCATCCAAACGGGCTTTTTGAGCGATTTTGTCTTCACCTTCATCAGCATCGTTAGCAAGGTGGCCTACGTCTGTAATGTTGCGAACGTAGCGCACTTTGTATCCAATATGTTTCAGGTAGCGAAACAGCAAATCATAGGTCACTGCGGGCCGAGCGTGACCAAGGTGTGCTTTGCCGTATACAGTAGGTCCGCAGACGTAAAGTCCAACTTTGCCCTCGTGCAGAGGAACAAAAACTTCTTTCTTGCGGCTTAGCGTATTGTAGATCTGTAGTTGATTATCCATCGATTTGAGAAATTTCTGCAAAGGTAGAAATTTCTCGAAAACTATCCTGTTTCTGAACGCAATCAGCGGTTTTTAGGCTCACTTAGATTAACCATTTTTTCAGGAACTACCCATTCGTCGAATTGCTCCTCAGTCAGCAAGTTCAGGCTTAAAGCCGCTTCTTTCAGGCTAATATTTTCAGCATAAGCCTTTTTCGAAATTAGGGCGGCTTTTTCGTAACCTATGTGCGTATTTAGCGCTGTTACCAGCATTAACGAATGATCCACCTGTTCTTTAATCTGCTTGGTATTGGCTTGAATACCAGAAACACAATGTTCTGCGAATGAGATGCACGCGTCTCCAAGCAAGGTTGTCGATTGCAGAAATGTATTAATCATCAGTGGTTTGTATACATTTAACTCGAAGAACCCATTTGAACCGGCAATGGTCATGGTAGAATCATCTCCTATAATCTGTACGCAAACCATCGTGAGAGCTTCAACTTGGGTAGGATTCACCTTTCCCGGCATAATGGATGACCCCGGTTCGTTGGCTGGTAAAATAAGCTCACCGATTCCGGCGCGAGGACCTGAAGCCATTAGTCGGATGTCGTTTGCTATTTTCAGAAGGCTGACCGCAATTTGTTTGAGCGCTCCATGCGATTCGACCAGTGCGTCGTGAGCAGCTATCGCTTCAAATTTGTTTTGGGCAGAGGTGAACGGCAGTTGTGTTAATTCGGCGATTTTAGCGGCAACTTTTTCGGCAAATCCTTCCGGTGCATTCAGTCCGGTGCCAACAGCCGTGCCACCTATAGCAAGCTCATACAAGTGGGGTAAGGTGTTTTTTAAAGCTTTTAGGCCATGATCGATTTGGGAGACATAGCCTGAGAATTCTTGTCCCAGGGTGATTGGAGTAGCATCCATCCCGTGTGTGCGGCCAATCTTTACGATCTCCATTATTGCCTTGGATTGCTTTGCCAAAGCATCTCGCAGGACTTCCAAGGCCGGAATTGTATGATTCTCCAGTTTCTGACAGGCTGCAATATGCATGGCTGTGGGAAAAGTGTCATTAGAAGATTGGGATTTATTCACATCATCATTTGGGTGTATAGCAGGTTTTCCTTCACCCAGTTTATGCCCGGCCTGTACATGCGCCCGGTTGGAAATTACTTCATTGACATTCATATTGGTTTGCGTTCCTGATCCCGTTTGCCAGACAACCAGCGGAAACTGATCATCAAGTTTGCCTGCAATAATCTCGTCGCAAACAGCTACAATAGCATCTTTTTTCTCCTTTGGCAGTACATCCAGTTCAAAATTTGTCATCGCTGCTGCTTTTTTCAGTATCCCATAGGCGTGGATCACTTCGATGGGCATGCTGGCCGGTTTGCCGATTTTAAAGTTCTGAACGGAGCGTTGGGTTTGTGCTCCCCAGTATTTATCAGCCGGAACTTTAATTTCCCCGAGCGTATCGTGTTCTATCCGGTATTTCATGGTATTTAATGCTTATTGATTTCAATGGGGGATACTGTGCGCGGCCGGCAAAGGTTTTGCGGGAGACAATCGAATCGTTATAAAAAATAACGGGATGGAGATTTGTATTCGTTTTCAATCTATATTTGCGGCCAAGTTATTTGAAGTATTGAATGAATGGGTTAACGCCTTTAAAACAGCGGCACTTGCTGAGGAATCAGGAAGAATATCAGGTGAAATACAACTATTTGAAGTTCCCATCACCCGATGAAGCTGCTACCGCGATGCTCGAACGCCAACAAATTCTGGAGGCAATCGGTGATCGCGTTCAATGGGGATTTCATAAGAGTAAAGTTGATGTTACCAAACTATCACGCGGCTGCCAGTTGTGCGGCGAAGGGCAGTGGTCGTGTTTGTTCATCAACAACCTGTGTAACGGGAAGTGCTTTTACTGTCCGACACAGCAAACCGATCTGGCCCGGCCGGAGACG
>QKCF01000467.1 GCA_003246935.1 Sunxiuqinia sp.
GATATTAATTGCTTGGCATTAATATATGTTTTATTTTCGTGTGCGAACACGGTTTCTTCGTGTAATTGTGTTCAGAGTAAAAAGAGTCAAACACTAAATTTAATTCGGTTATGAAAATAGGAAAGTACAGTTTCGGTGTTGGAGACCGTTTCGCTCACCAGGGCGAGGCGCAGTTAAGAGCTCTAATGAAAGCAAATGCACAGGGTGTTGCTGTAACTCCGGTTTGGAAAGCATAACACAATTCACTCCGAGCCTATTCAAACCCGTCAGGAAGCAGATGCTGCTGTTAAAGCTTTGGGCTGGGATGGCCAATACTGCGTAGATGCCGACCATATTAACCTGACTAATGTAGACCGTTTTGTTGATGTTTCTGATTTCTTTACGCTGGATGTTGCCATGTATATTGGCAATCCTTCATCGGATGAAGAAGTAGCAGCATTTGTTGAATCATGTAAGCCTCTTGGTAGTGAAATCAAAGTTCCGGGTGTCGATGAGCCGATCATCGTTACGGAGGAATTATTGAAAGAAGTTGCCGGAAAATTTCTGGCAGCCATTAAAGAGGCAGGAAAAATTTATCGTCATATCGAGTCCGTAAAAGGAAAAGATAATTTTGTCACAGAAGTATCTATGGATGAGGTTGAATCACCTCAAACACCTGTGGATATGTTCTTTATTTTGAAAATGATTGCTGATCAGGAGATCCCTGTTCAAACCTTTGCTCCTAAGTTTACTGGTCGTTTCAATAAAGGAGTAGATTATGTTGGTGATACTGTTCAATTCACAAAAGAATTTGAAGCTGACCTGATGGTAATTGATTACGCTGTTAAAAACTTTGGCTTGCCTGAAAGCTTGAAGTTGAGTGTTCACTCGGGTAGCGATAAGTTCACCATTTATCCAATTATGGCTGATTTGTTGAAGAAGCACGACAAAGGCTTGCATATAAAAACAGCCGGAACTACTTGGTTGGAAGAGGTAATTGGTTTGGCGATAGCCGGTGATGATGCGCTGGAAGTAGCCAAGGAAATTTACGCCAAAGCTTTAGGACGTAAAGATGAGCTGTGTGCTCCTTATGCTGATGTAATTGACATTGACGACAATAAGTTGCCAACTGTTGAGGAGGTTGCCGGTTGGAGCGGTGAAAAATTTGCAAACGCTCTGCGCCACATCCCTGGCCATCCGGAATATAACTCGAATTTCCGCCAGTTAATTCATGTTGGATATAAAGTTGCCGCTGAATTGGGTGACAAGTACATCGGCCTCTTGGAAAAATACGCCTACGTTGTTGGCGGCTGTGTAGAAGAAAATATTTATGACCGTCATTTAAAACGGTTATTCAATTTATAAAAACCAAAAATCAAGAAAGATCGGAAGATGAAAAAGTTTATGGATGAGAATTTTCTGTTGAAAACAGAAACAGCTCAGAAATTGTACCACGAGCACGCGGCTAAAATGCCAATTTTTGACTATCACTGTCATATTAACCCAAAAGATATTGCAGACGACCGTCAGTTTAAAACGGTTACCGAAGTTTGGTTGTATGGAGACCACTACAAATGGAGAGCAATGCGTACAAACGGTGTTGACGAACGCTTTTGTACAGGGGACGCAACAGACTGGGAAAAGTTCGAAAAATGGGCTGAGACCGTTCCTCATACATTGAGAAACCCGTTGTACCACTGGACTCACACTCACTTGGAATTAAAAAAATTCTTTGGAATTGAAAAATTGTTGAGCCCTGCTACAGCAAAGGAGATTTACGACGAATGTAACCGTTTGTTGAATACTCCGGAGTACAGCGTGCGTGGCTTAATCCGCAAAGCAAATGTGAATACAATTTGTACAACTGATGACCCGGTTGATACTTTGGAATATCACAAACAAATCAAAGAATCTGGCTTCGAAGTTGCTGTATTACCAGCATGGCGTCCAGACAAAGCAATGATGGTTGCTGATCCTGCATTCTTCAACGACTATATGGCTCAGTTGGAAAAAGCAGCAGGAATGGATATCAAAGTATTTGGTGATTTGATTGGTGCTTTGGATAAACGTCACGAATTCTTCCACGAAAACGGTTGTCGTTTGTCAGACCACGGTTTGGACACAGCATTTGCTGAAGATTACACAGCAGAAGAAATCAACGCAATTTTTGCAAAAATCCGCGGTGGTGCTTCATTGGATGCAGCAGAAATCCTGAAATTCCAATCATGCATGTTGTATGAGTTTGGTGTGATGGATCATAAACGTGGCTGGACACAACAATTCCACATTGGTGCTCAACGTAACAACAACACACGTTTGTTCAAAAAATTAGGTCCAGATACAGGTTTCGATTCAATTGGAGACGTTCCTGTTGCTGCTCCGTTGGCTAAGTTGTTGGATCGTTTGGACATGGAAAATAAATTGACTAAAACAATTCTCTATAACCTGAACCCAAGAGACAACGAGTTGTACGCAACTATGTTGGGTAACTTCCAGGATGGATCAGTTCCCGGAAAAATCCAATACGGATCTGGCTGGTGGTTCCTGGATCAAAAAGACGGTATGACAAAGCAGATGAATGCGCTTTCAAACTTAGGATTGTTAAGTCGTTTCGTAGGGATGTTAACTGATTCTCGCAGCTTCCTGTCTTACACTCGTCACGAATATTTCCGTCGTACATTGTGTGACCTGTTGGGTACTGATGTTGAAAACGGAGAGGTTCCTTACGACATGGAATTATTGGGCAGTATGGTCGAAAATATTTGTTTCAACAACGCGAAGGAATACTTTAATTTTTAGTCATTCCGAATAACGTGAAATCGATTGCACAAATCTTGGAAGATTCAAAAAGAGTTGTATCTTTGCAATCGATTGCACAAGAAATTAAATGTTGAAATAAAATGAATAAGAAAGTTGTTACGTTTGGGGAAATCATGTTGCGTTTAGCAACCCCTGGGTATTTACGTTTTGCGCAAACCGATACGTTCACTGCAACTTATGGTGGTGGTGAGGCGAATGTTGCCGTTTCATTGGCTAACTACGGTGTTGATGTAGAATTTGTAACTCGTTTACCTAAAAACGACATCGGCGAAGCTTGTCGTATGGATGTTAGAAAATACGGCGTAGGTACGAATAACATCGTTTGGGGTGGAGACCGTTTAGGTATCTATTTCCTGGAAACCGGTGCTGTTAGCCGTGCTTCGAAAGTTGTTTACGACCGCGCTCATTCTGCAATTGCAGAAATTCAGCCGGGTATGGTAAACTGGAGAGAAATCTTCAAAGATGCAAAATGGTTCCACTGGACAGGTATCACTCCTGCTATTTCTCAAAGTGCTGCCGACGCATGTTTGGAAGCAATTCAAATCGCTAACGAAATGGGAGTCACTGTTTCTTGTGATTTGAACTATCGTAAAAACCTTTGGAAATACGGAAAAGCTTGCGGCGAAATTATGCCAGCTTTGGTTGCCGGAACTGACGTTGTTTTGGGTAACGAAGAAGATGCTGCTATGGCTTTGAATATCCACCCGGAAGGTGTTGATGTAACTGGTGGTCATGTTGAAGGTGCTGCTTACGAGTCAGTATCAAAACAAATCATGGCTAAATTCCCACGTGTGAAAAAAGTAATCACTACTTTGCGTGGATCAGTTAACGCTAACCACAACTCTTGGGCTGGTGTTCTGTTTGATGGCGAAAAATTATATGAATCTCCTCAATACCAGATTACACACATCGTTGACCGTGTAGGTGGTGGTGACTCTTTCATGGGTGGTTTGATCTACGGTTTATTAACATACACCGACGACGATCAAAAAGCATTGAATTTTGCTGTTGCTGCTTCATGTTTGAAACACACAATCTATGGTGACTACAACCGTGTGACTGTATCAGAGGTAGAAAAATTGATGGGTGGAGACGCTTCAGGGCGTGTATCTCGATAATTTTCTAACCCCCTCCGGCAAGGAGGGGGTTTTTGAGTTTTTATACATATAGTTTTAAAATATTATCAAGCATTAGTTATGGCTCGTTTTTCCAGAATTGAGGTAGCAATTAAAATGAAAGAAACTGGGGTTGTTCCAGTATTCTACCATAAAGACGTTGAAATTTGTAAATCAGTAGTTAAAGCATGTTACGATGGTGGTATCCGCGTATTCGAATTCACTAACCGTGGTGATTTCGCACACGAAGTATTTACTGCTTTGGTAAAGTGGACTGCTGTTGAATGCCCTGAAATGATGTTGGGTGTTGGCTCAATCATCGATGGACCAACAACTGCATTGTACATCCAATTAGGTGCTGACTTTATCGTTGCACCAATCGTTAACGAAGAAATGGCTCGTATCTGTAACAAACGCAAAGTGGCTTGGAGCCCTGGTTGTGGTTCAGTTACCGAAGTAGTTCGTGCACACGAATTGGGATGTGAAGTTGTGAAAGTATTCCCTGGTTCATCAGTAGGTGGACCTGATTTCGTTAAAGCTGTGAAAGGACCAATGCCTTATGCAAGCATTATGCCTACTGGTGGTGTTTCTCCTGACGAAGCAAACATGAGTGGCTGGTTTAAAGCAGGCGTTCACTGTGTTGGTATGGGATCTCAATTATTCCCGGCTGATGTATTGGCTAAGAAAGATTGGGCTTTCGTTACTGCCAAATGTGCTGAAGCAATTGCTATTGCTCAGAAATACAAGTAATTTGAATAACTCGAATTGAATTGAGATATTTAGGGGAAATACGCTGAAGAAGCGTATTTCCCACTAAAATTTAATTTATCCGGTTATGCCTATTATTTGAAATGATAGCATTACCGGATTGATCATTATTATTGACAAAGAATTCTCAGTCAATCAATATAAACAAGCAAAATAAACTAGGATGAATAAAACAAAAGTTTCCGTTGGAAATTACAGGTGGACGATTGCTGCCCTCTTGTTATTTTCAACCACGATCAACTACATGGACAGGAACGTCATCGGTTACTTGAAAGACTATTTCTGTTCTACCGAAGGTTTCGGGTGGTCAGCGACTGATTTCTCGGTACTGACATCAATCTTTACCGCTTTTTACGCTGGTTTTACATTGGTAGCCGGTTGGATTATTGATAAAATCGGAACAAAACTAGGAATGGTACTAGCCTTATCAACATGGTCTGTTGCCGGTATTTTGAGCGCCTTTATGGGACAGGGATTAGTAGCTCACAACTTTGCTCGTGCTCTTTTTGGTGCCGGTGAAGCTGGTAACTTCCCTGCTTCTATTAAAACCGTAGCAGAGTGGTTCCCTAAAAAGGAACGCGCATTGGCTACCGGTATTTTTAATTCAGGATCGAATGTTGGTGCGATGATTTGTGCCTTGATTATTCCTATGATTTTGTATGCTTGGTACCCAACATCAGAGGGTGGCCATTTATTCCTTGGAATTTTCCATGGTTGGCAAATGGCATTCATTATTACTGGTGTAATTGGTTTCGTTTGGTTGATATTCTGGCAAAAATTATATGGTGCTCCTAAGGCTATGCTCGAAAAGGGCAGAATTAGCAAAGCCGAATTCGACTATATCCATAGTGACGATGAGTATGCTTCAGATACAGAAGAGGTGAAAACAAAAGTACCATGGGGAAAAATGTTGAGCTATCGTCAGACTTGGTCTTTCGTAGTTGGTAAATTTTTGACTGATGGTATTTGGTGGTTCTTGCTTTTCTGGTTGCCTACTTACATTAAACAACAATTTTGTGTTGGTTTATCACCGGAAGAAACAAAATACACAGTGATGATTGCGACATTCATCGTTTATGGTATTGCTATCGTTGGTTCAATCTACGGTGGTGCAATTCCATTGCAGTTTATGAACAAAGGTTGGGAAGCTTATAAAGCTCGTATGACTTCGATGTTGCTAATCGCAATTGCTCCGTTATGTCTTATCTTTACTCAGAGTGCAGCTACTTTGGGAATTGTTGCAGCTGTGGCTATCATTAGTCTCGGTGGTTCTGCTCACCAGGCTTGGTCGGCTAACCTGTTTACAACTGTTTCAGATATGTTCCCGAAGAAAGCAGTGGCTACAGTTACCGGGATCGGTGCTGCTGCCGGTGGTTTAGGTGGTGTATTGGTACAACTTTTTGCCGGGTATATGGAAGATTCATACCGGATTAAAGGTATTATGGCAGCTAAAGCCGAAGGCTTAATTCATGCTACTGGAACAATTGATTTGAAAGATATCAATGTGGACGATATCGCAAGTGTTGTTGTTGATCCTTCAATGGTTGACAGAGCTACTGATATAATTAGCTCAAATGTATCACATGCTTATGGTCTTATGTTCGCGGTTTGTGCTTTCGCCTATTTGTTGTCTTGGGGAATCATGAAACTGTTAGTACCGAAACACAGTCCGATTACGGATTTGAATTAATATGCTTTTTTGACATTTTGATAAGCTCTTAGAATCAAGCTTACAAAGTTTAATAATGAATAGTTGGAAGGGTAGCTGGCAACAGCTACTCTTTTTTTGTATTGTGTTACGATTACATTTCAGTTGTTTTGTTTCGGATTCTTTAAGCGAATATGAATTAATAGATAAATTCGATAATTCATGATTTACAGCAGAATTGTTATTCAATAAAATTACTTATTTAGAATTCGAAATGTAGGTTTTCGAAAGAGAATCTGACAATAGTAAATTAAAAACAAGAATTATGAAACTATTTGTATTTGACTTAGATTTCACAATCTGGAATGCAGGTGGTACTTGGTGCGATAGCACTCATCCGCCGTTTGTGTGGAAAGAAGGTAAATTGAAAGATCAGGAAAATCGGTGGATTTACTTATATCCGGAAGTAAAAGAAATACTTGCAGAGCTTAAGGCTGAAGGATATATGATAGCCGTTGCTTCGAGAACAAATGCACCGACAATCGCAAAACAGTTGTTGCACATGTTCGAAATTGACCATTATTTTGATGCTCGTGAAATTTATCCGGGATCAAAATTGACTCATTTAGACCGTATTATGAAATCGTTGAGCGTTGCTAAAGAAGACATCGTGTTCTTTGATGATGAATACCGGAATATTGAGGATATTCGCTCAGTGGGCATTGAAGCAGTGCTTGTAACGAATGGTTTGACGAAAGACTTGGTTAAGCCTTATCTGAAACACACGCTACCGCAGAACTTGGCTAGCCAGGCTAGCTAGGAACGAAAGATGAAATTTGGAGAAATTTGAAACAAAAGCATTGCTTATTGTTTCAAATTGCGAGGGCGTGGGTGCTCTCTCAAAACAATTAAACCGACTCTTTATGAGTCATTTTTTTTTATACCTACTCCTGGTTATAAAAAATAAAAAGGCAGAATCTTTCGGTTTCTACCTTTCTCATATTCTTTGCTTTTCCGCTTATTCAAACCATTTGGCCATTGCGGCTTTGTTGGATTCGTTGACGATGTTTTTAGCTTCTGCTGTATAAACAAACTGGAGTTCTGTTGCAAAACGTTCGTTGATTTTTCCACGAACCATTTTCATGGTTGAGTTTAACAAGTGATTTTGTTCCGTAAATGCTTCCGGCAAAATGGCAATAGTGGCCGGTAACCAGCGCTCGGGGAATGAGTTGGCAAACTCACCGTCGCGTTTGTATTTGTCAATTTCAGTCTGAATTAATTTCAAGCTGAAATCAATGGCTTCAGTTGTTCCTGGTTGAATGGTTTTGCCAGCCAGGACCCTGTTAATTGTAGCAATATTAGGTACGATTAAACCGGAAGTGTAGGCATCCTGGTTATTGTGAAGCATACACTGGTCGATGTAGGGAGATTGTTCAACAATGGCCTCCTCAATACCTTCAGGACTGTATTTCTCGCCATCGTGGCCGATGAGTAAGCTTTTAAAACGCCCCAATACGTACAGGAAACCATCCTTGTCCAAATAGCCCATATCGCCGGTATGGAGCCAACCATCGCGCAGGGTTTCGGCTGTTGCAGTTGGGTTTTTCCAGTAGCCCAACATCACGTTGTCACCTTTTACAATGATTTCGCCTTTTTCGCCTGTTGGCAGTTCTTTACCGTCTGAATCCACTATTTTCAACTCCATGTACTTCACCAAGCGACCTGATGAACCCATTTTGATAGCATGAAGTGCGTTTGATGAAATAACCGGGGCTGCTTCCGATAGGCCATAGCCCTGACACATCGGGATGCCAATGGCGAAGAAAAAGCGTTGGAGTTCAATATCGAGCAGGGCACCACCGCCAATGAAAAACTTCAGTTCTCCACCAAAGCTTTCGCGTATTTTAGAAAACAGAATCTTATCATATAATGTAACAAGAGGTTTGTAAATAAAGCGCAAACCTTTGCCGCGGTTAAAACCATTGCCGTTGTATTTGTAGGCAATTTTCAAGGCGTGGTTGAACAGCTTTTCAGCTTTGGGGCCTTTCCCTCGGATGCCTGATTCAATTCCTTTGCGGAAGTTTTTGGCAATCGCTGGAACGCTCATCAAAACTCCTGGTTTTATTTCTTTAATATTTTTCGGAATATTTTTCAGTGTCTCCATGGGGGTTGAACCTACCTCGAGTGATGCCACGCTGGCTCCAAAATGCATAAAGCAGTACAGGCAAGCGGTGTGTGCAAAAGCATGATCCCAGGGAAGGAAGGCCAGTGTTTTCCATTCGGGGGTAATATTCATCAATGTACCCGATTGAAGCACGTTGGCTGCATAGTTCAAATGCGAGAGCATAATTCCTTTCGGATCTGCTGTTGTGCCTGATGTGTATGATATGTTTGCCAGGTCGTTGGGTAGCACTGATTGATAGCGTTCTTCTACGATCTCCCTGTTGTCGTGTAACAGTGTTTTTCCTTGTTGTACAATGTCGCAAAAGAAAAGGTCGTTTTCCAATGGTTCTTCCTTCTCATCCAGATAAATGACAGCCTCCAAGTCGGGTAAATCATTTCTTATTTCTTCAATTTTTGGTGCCTGACCTTTTGAAACGATCACAAATCGACAGCCCGAGTGAATCAATCGGAACTTCATTTCTGTTTGTGCATCGAGTTTTACCGATAAAGGAACGTTGATTGCTCCTGCATACAAAATTCCCAGCTCACTGATGATCCATTGGTTTCTTCCTTCTGAAATAAGGCCGATGCGGTCTCCCTTATTTACACCAAGGCTGATTAGCCCTGCAGCAAATTGAAGCACTTTTGTTCGGGTTTGTTTATAAGTAGTACCTGCAAATTCACCTTTCGATTTTTCCCATAAGTAGATGTTATCGGGAAATTTGGCGACGCTTGTTTCAAAAAGTTCAATGATTGTCTTCATTCCGGTGCAAAAGTTTAAGTAAGTCGGCAGCAAAAATAGAAAAATTAGCTGAGAGGTTGCATGTGGTGTTTTGTAGCAAGCAATCAAAAGAAAAGAGGCCCTTGAAGGAGCCTCTTTTCGATTATATGATGACGTGTGTAATGATCCTTACAAGATTCCAAACTGGTAGATTGTGCTTTCCTGGTATTTCTCACCCGGGGCCAATTCTGTAGTCGGGAAGTTTGCATGATGTGGAGAATCAGGGAAGTGCTGTGTTTCGAGCGCTACACCCGAGTAGCTTCCAAATTTCTTTTGACCATCAATGGTCAATTCAGGAACCCAATAGCCGGTATATAGTTGAATGCCAGGTTGAGTGGTGTAAACTTTCACGGTTCGTCCGGTAGTTTCTTCTGACAGACAGCCTGCATAAACCAGTTTACCTTCGTTGTTACCCAATACATAGTTCAGGTCGTAGCCATCAGCTAAGCCTGCAATGTCCGCACCCAGTTTCTTTGTTTTTGTGAAATCGTATACGGTACCTTCAACAGGTACAATATTGCCCGTTGGAATTAAATCAACGGATTCGGTGATGTGTTTGGCATTCAGCTCTAACTCGTGATTCAAGATTTTTTCTTTACCGGCAGTCAGGTTAAAATAGCTGTGGTTTGTTAAGTTGATAATTGTTTTCTTATCAGTTTCAGCTTCGTAGGTAATCTCGAGTTTGCTCTCGTTGTCCAGTGTATAAGAACAAGTTACTTTCAGGTTTCCAGGATAGCCTTCTTCACCATCAACGCTGAGGTAGCTCAGCTTTAAGCCAACTTTACCTTCAATTTCGAAAGTTTCAGCGTCCCAAACTTTACGGTCGTAACCAATTAAACCGCCGTGCAGGTGGTTTGGGCCATTGTTAATAGCTCCCGAGTATTCAATTCCGTCAATGGTGTATTTCCCGTTAGCAATCCGGTTGCCGAAACGACCGATAATACATCCAAAGTACGGGTAACTTCCTAAATAAGATTCACTAAGGTAGTCTTCTAGTTTATCGAAACCGCATACAATATTTTCAGCTTTTCCATCCTTGTCGGGAGCATAAACCGATGTGATTAACGCACCGTAGTTGCTGATATTGATGCATACATTTTTTTCGTTTTCCAGGGTGAATAAACTCACTTCCTGTCCGTCTTTGGTTTTTCCGAATGTTTTACTGGTTATTTTCATAATATCATCTTATTTCCTTGATACTGCACTGTGGTTAATACTAAAATTGAGTACAGCATTTTTTGAGTGGTTTTTTAGTACGAACACAAATATAACGATTATAATTACTACTGGTAGGTACCAGTTGTGTTATTCGTTTAAAATTTTTTACTTTTGAAATCGAAGAATTGCTAATCTAAACTATTGTGAAAAATATTCAAATTGATGATTCATTAGGTATTCCCAAATATCGTCAAATTATCAACTCGATTTACCAGGCGATTTCTACGGGTGAATTGAAGTTAGGGGACAAGATACCGTCGTTGAATCAAATCTGCGCCGAGTTCGATTTATCACGGGATACCGTGATGGTTGCTTTTAATGAATTGAAAGCAAAAGGTATTATCAACTCGATTCCAGGGAAAGGATACTATATTAATAGTGTAGATGTTAATGTGAACGAACGTGTTTTTGTCCTTTTTGACGAGTTGAATGCTTTTAAGGAAGACCTTTATACTTCGTTTCTGAATGCTCTCGATGATAAAACAACAGTAGATATTTACTTTCACCATTTTAATTTTCAGGTATTTAAAGATTTGGTCTTGGCTAGTGCCGGGAAATACACGTCGTATGTGATAATGCCGGCTACGTTTGATTACACGGCTGATATTCTTAGTGTCCTGCCGGAGGATAAGGTTTATATTATTGACCGATTGAAACCGGACTTGGAAAAATATCCGGTTGTATACCAGGATTTTGAAAAAGACATTTGCGATGCATTGACTGCGGGGAAGGATTTGCTGACGAAATATGAGAAACTGATCATGATTTTCCCGGGAGGAAAAGAGCCGGAAGGAAGGATGATTGGGTTTCAGAAGTTCTGTAATGAGCACAACATCCAATTTGAGGTGTTACGCAGTTTGTTGAACCGAACCATTAAAAAGGGAGAGGCCTACTTTGTTCCTTCGGATCGGAATCTGGTGAAGTTGGTGAAAATGGCAGAAGAGCATAACCTGCAGTTAGGTGTCGATTTGGGGATTGTATCCTTCAATGACACGATGTTGAAAGAGGTTGTTGCAGGTGGTATTACGACTATTTCGACCGATTTTGGGCAAATGGGACAAACCTTGGCACAAATGATCAAAGACCGCAGTTCTGAGCATATTTCGAACCCGGCATCGCTGATACAGCGAAATTCACTTTAGATGTACATGTGACTTTTAAATGTGTTCTACAACATAGTTAAAAGCAGACACTGTGAGGGGGATAATCTCTATTTTTACCGACCAGTACCCACCAGTGGTTAAAAACTTAAATTTATGACTCAATTTAATATCGAGGATCACCCTCACAGAAGATTTAATCCCTTAACAAATGAGTGGATATTAGTATCTCCACACCGCTCGAAACGTCCGTGGCAAGGGCAGGTAGAGAAGGCTACTATGGACGAACGCCCTGCTTACGACCCTAGTTGTTATTTATGCGCAGGAAACGAAAGGGTAGGAGGTCACAAAAACCCGGATTACAAAGGAACTTTTGTATTTACAAACGATTTTAGTGCATTGCTTACCGATACACCTGAAGGTGGAATGGACGAAGGAAGCCTTTTTCAGGCCAAAAGCGAAAGCGGAATTTGCAAAGTAATTTGCTTTAGCGAAAACCATGCGTTGACTGTTCCTGAAATGGAAGTTCAAGACATTCGTGGTGTTGTTGATGTATGGTGCCGTGAGTTTGAAGAGCTGGGTAGCCGCGGAATGGTTAACTATGTTCAGATTTTCGAAAATAAGGGTTCCATCATGGGCTGCTCAAATCCGCACCCGCACGGTCAAATTTGGTCATCGTCATCGGTGCCTGTAGAGCCGGAAAAGGAATCAGTAACGCAGAAAGCATATTTCGAAAAAAACGGACGCACTTTACTTGGTGACTATGCTGCTGCAGAGTTGGAAAAGAAAGAGCGTTTGGTTGCCGAAAATGAACACTTTGTTGCATTGGTACCTTATTGGGCGGTATGGCCATTTGAAGGTATGATTATCAGTAAGCGTGCTGTGCAGAATATTTTGCAATTAACAGATGATGAGCGTACTGCATTCGCAGATATCTACAAGCAGTTGACGGTGAAATACGACAACTTGTTTGAAACATCGTTTGCTTACTCGGCTGGTTTGCACCAAGCGCCAACTGATGGTAACGACTATCCTGAATGGCATTTGCATATGCACTTTTATCCGCCGTTGTTGCGTTCAGCTACGGTGAAGAAATTTATGGTAGGCTACGAAATGTTGGCTACTCCACAGCGCGATATTACCGCAGAGCAAGCTGCTCGTCGTCTTCGTGATTTATCAGGCATTCATTATAAACAACAATAAAACATTACAAACCGAAATTATGACTAAGATTAGTTCGTTAGTAGAAAAAGTTAATGGAGGACAAAATCCATTATTCCATGAATTATACGGAACCGATGAAGCGGTTTTGAAAGGAATGGCTGATCGCTATGTCAAGTACATGGAGCAATACAGTGCAACATACGGATCAGACGATGTCACCTTGTTTAGTTCTCCGGGGCGTACCGAAGTTGGCGGAAACCATACCGATCACCAGTTAGGACGTGTATTGGCAGGTGCAGTTAACCTGGATAACATTGCTGTTGCTGCTCCAAACGGAACGAACATTGTTCGTATCGACTCTGTAGGTTTTCCTCCATTTGAAGTGGACTTATCAGACCTTGAAATAACCGAGTTCAAAGTAACTCCAGGCAACCTTGTAAAAGTTTATGCTAAAGAGTTAAAGGCATTGGGACTCCAAGTAGGCGGATTTAATGCAATCATTCACGGTGCTGTGCCGGAGGGTTCTGGTTTAAGTTCTTCCGCTTCATTCGAAGTGTTGATTGGTGCTATTTTTAGCGAACTATTCAACGATGGAAAATTAGATCCTGTTGATAATGCAAAGATTGGTCAGAAAGCAGAACACGCTTGTCAAAAATTCTGCGGATTGATGGATCAAACTGCTTGTGCCGTTGGTGGTTTCATTACAATTGACTTTGAAGACAAAGCAAACCCAATTGTAAAAGCATTGGATTTTGACTTTGCAACAACCGGTTACTCACTGGTAATTACAAATACGGGTGGTAGTCATGGTGGTCTTGATGCCGAGTATAACTCTTTGCCAGCTGAGATGAAAGCTGTTGCCAAAGAATTGGGACAAGAAGTTCTTCGTCCGGTTTCAATGGAAGATGTTGTTAAAAGCATTCCTACTATTCGCGAAAAAGTGGGTGACCGTGCCATCCTTCGTTCTGTTCACTTCCAGGGGGATAATGCCCGCGTGGTTAAACAAGTCGAAGCATTGGAGTCCGGTAACTTCCAAGGATTCCTAGGGATGGTGATTCAATCTGGTTACAGTTCGTACATGTATAATCAAAACATTTACGTTAACAGAGAACCAGAATATCAACCTGTTGCTTTGGGCTTGGCATTGAGTGAATTAGTGCTGGCAGGTAAAGGTGCATGGCGTGTACACGGTGGTGGTTTTGCCGGTACTATTCAGGCTTTTGTTCCTAATGATCTGTTGGATGCATACATTTCAACTCTAGAGTCAGTTTACGGCGAAGGTAACTGTCACAAGTTGTTCATCCGCTCAAAAGGATCTATCAAACTCGACCTCTAATACTCATTAATACAGACCTAAAACATTAAGAAATGAGCAAAAACAAGTATTTGTTTCCGTTGATTGTAATGGCCTCACTGTTTTTCCTGTTTGGTTTCATTACAACCATGAATAACTCAACGATTGAGTTCCTGAAAAGTGCGTTTGGCTTGAACGACGTTCAAAAACAGTTGCCAAACACTTTCTTTTATGGTGCTTATGTGCTATCAGTTCCTGTAGGATTTTTGATTAAGCAAATTGGCTACCGCTTTTCAATCTTTACAGGATTGGCATTGATTGCTTTAGGATTCTTTGCGTGTATCCCGGGTGTAGGATTTGGCTATTACGGTTTCCTGAGTGCTGTGTCAATTTTTGCAATTGGTGTTGTGATACTTCAGGTGGCAGCAGCTCCTTATGTTGTGGCTCTTGGACCAAAAGACGGCGCAGCTAGTCGTTTGACATTAACAAATGCCTTGAACTCGGTTGCAACAGTAATCGCACCGATCTTCGTGTCAGTTTTATTGGTTACACCACAGCTGGGAGAAGGTGAAATTTTGTCGAATGCAGCGATCAAGGATATTGTAAAGAATCCGTTTATCGGTATCGGCATTGTCACTGTCGTGATTTTGGTGATCATGTTTTTCCTGAGCCTTCCTAATATTAAGGAAGAACAGGAAGCTGCTGAAGAAGCAAGCAAAGTGAAACACAAATCAAGTGCCTTCAAATACCCTCACGTGTGGTTAGGTTCATTGGCTATTTTTGTGTATATGGGTATTGAAATTGGTATCCCAAGTTTTTTTGCCGATTTTGCCAACAAAACAGGTGCTGTCATTACGACTTCAACTACCGATATGTTGAAATACTATTGGGGAGGCTTGATGGTTGGTCGTTTGTTGGGTATCTTCATTCTGAAAAAATACAAACCAACATTGATCCTTTCAATTTGTGCTGTTGGTGGTGCTGCAATGTTGTTGGGCGGTATTCTGCTTACCGGTAACCTAAGCATGTGGATGTTCTTAGGAACTGGTTTGTTCCACTCAATCATGTGGCCTGTAATTTACAGCTTGGCATTGGAAGACTTAGGTCCTCATGCCGATGTTGCTTCGGGTATCATTGCGACTTCTGTAATTGGTGCTGCCATCCTGATGCCGATCATGGGTGGAATCCAAACAGCTACAGGTACAGTAATCGCTGCCGTTTCTTGTTTATTTGTTTACTATTTGTATTTGATATTTTTTGCGACAAAAGGGTCAAAAATCAGAACATAATCAGATACAACTTCATAGTTAGAGCCGGGCATTTTTGTCCGGCTTTTTTTGTGTTTTCAATTGTTGAAATTGAAACATAATCAGTATTGCAAAGCAATCGGAACCGATCTAAATAAGCGGTGAAATCGGCTGAAAATGTTTTGAACGATGGAAAAATACTTTACTTTTGGTTCGCTTTAATTGTCAAAAAAACATTTAGTCAGACGCTAATGTGTTACGGGCAATAAAGAATTTACCTAAATCAAAATAGTTGTTTAATTAAAATGGTGATTAAAATCAACCACTAAACCTTTTTAGTATGACTCAAAAGAAAAGTTACACATTGCCAATCGTGATGATGATCTTGCTTTTTGGTATGATCTCATTCGTGACGAATTTGGCAGCACCGATGGGTGTAGTTGTGAAGGCTCAATTTCACGCATCAAATTTTTTAGGAATGCTTGGGAACTTTGCGAACTTCCTTGCATATTTTTTCATGGGGATTCCTTCCGGTAAGCTTCTGGAGAAGGTAGGTTACAAGAAAACTGCACTCCTTGCAATTTTAGTCGGTTTCATTGGCGTTGGAATTCAATATTTCTCAGGTATTGCTGAGAGTTTCTTCGTTTATTTATTAGGTGCTTTCGTCGCAGGTTTCTCTATGTGTATGTTGAATACCGTAGTAAACCCAATGTTGAACACGCTTGGTGGCGGGGGTAAAAAAGGTAACCAATTGATCCAGGTTGGAGCTACTTTTAACTCGTTAAGTGGAATGATGGTTCCGATGTTGGTTGGTATGCTGGTTGGTGTTGTAACAGCCAATACCGCAATTAAAGACGTAAACCCTGTACTGTTTATCGGAATGGGCGTATTTGCGTTGGTAGGCGTTGTTTTGTATTTCGTTAATATTCCTGAGCCTCATATTGTAACAGAGGAAAAGGTTGTCGAAAAATCACAGTACAGTGCCTGGTCATTCCGCCACTTTATTTTAGGTGCGGTTGGTATTTTTGTTTATGTTGGGGTTGAAGTTGGCGTTCCCGGAACGATGATGTTCTTCCTTGCTGACCCTGTTGCTGGTGGAATGGATGCAACTACAGCAGGTTTTGTTGCGGGTACATACTGGTTTCTGATGCTTATTGGTCGTTTTATTGGTGCTTCAATTGGTGGAAGAGTATCAAGTCGCGCAATGTTGATTACAGCTTCAGGGGTTGGTATGATCTTGGTGCTCCTGGCGATTATTCTGCCTACGGCTATTACTGTGTCTATCCCGGTAATTCAGACAAGTGACTTAGGAGGCATTTCAATTGCTTTGGCAAATGTTCCAATTAACGCGATGTTCCTGGTGCTTTGTGGATTGTGTACTTCTGTGATGTGGGGTGGTATTTTCAACCTCGCAGTAGAAGGTTTAGGAAAATATGTCGCTGCAGCATCCGGTATTTTTATGACCATGGTTGTTGGTGGCGGTATTCTTCCGTTGGTTCAAAATGCAGTTGCTGACAGTTTGGGCTACATGGTTTCCTATTGGGTGCCGTTTATCGGATTGGCATACTTGTTCTACTATTCGTTGATTGGAAGCAAGAATGTAAATACAGATATTCCGGTGGAATAATCGATTTTATTGCAGCGCGGTTAGCAATTGTCGCTAGCTGAATATTATAATTGAGAGCCCTTGAATGTATCAAAGATATGTTCAAGGGCTCTTTGTATGTTGTAGAACATGCGGCGAAAAAAAAGTAGATTTTGTTATAAAAGTATAAAATACTTTTATAATTTTGATCCCGATGAAACTAGACAATGAAACTCTACTGAACGAACTATATGGGGAACATCCCCAGCACTATGTTGCGGTTGACTGTGTCATCTTTGGATATAAAGATGGGGAGCTAAAGCTTTTGTTATACCCACGTAGTTTTGAGCCCGCCAAAGGTAATTGGTCTTTGTTAGGGGGCTTTATACAAAAAGATGAGTCGTCGGATCAGGCGGCTGAACGGATTCTGAAAAGGACTACCGGCCTTGATGAAATCTATATGGAGCAGGTGTCTGCTTTTACTCAACCCGATCGTGAACCTTCTGCTCGGGTAATCAGTATCGCGTATTATGCATTAATTCGGTTGGATGATCACGATGAGGAAATCGTTCACCAATATGGTGCTGATTGGTTTTCATATGATAAACGACCGGAGCTTATTTTTGACCACGAAGAGATTATTCAAAAAGCGTTGGGAAAGCTTCAGCAAAAAGCCGGCTATCAGTTGGTAGGCCCCGAATTATTACCAGATTTGTTTACAATCACTCAACTAAGAGGGCTATATGAAGCAATTTTCCAACGTACACTTGATCCGGGAAATTTTCGTAAGAAGGTACTTTCAATAGGTGTTCTAAAGAGACACAATAAAAAAGACTCGACTGAATCAAAAAAAGGAGCTTTCTATTACAGTTACGAGGAAGCCCCGGAAAAAGGAGAGAAAGAACTAAATCGAATTATTAAAATATAACACTCATCAAAAATTATTTAACAGATACAAAAATGGCAAAGAACGAATTAAAAAACTATGAAGTTTGGTTTGTGACAGGTAGTCAGCATTTGTACGGACCTAAAACATTGGAGCAAGTTGCAGAACACTCAAAAGAAATTGCTGCTGCATTCGATGCATCTTCAGAGATTCCTGTAAAAGTAGTGGTAAAACCTACTGGTGTTGGATCTAAAGAAATCCATACTATTTGTAAAGAAGCTAACAGCTCTGACAACTGTATTGGTGTAATTACTTGGATGCATACATTCTCTCCTGCAAAAATGTGGATTCACGGACTTCAGGAATTGCGTAAGCCAATTCTTCACTTGCACACACAATACAACAAAGAAATTCCTTGGAACGATATTGACATGGACTTCATGAACCTGAACCAAAGTGCTCACGGTGACAGAGAGTTCGGTCATATTATGGCTCGTATGCGTATGAACCGCAAAGT
>QKCF01000401.1 GCA_003246935.1 Sunxiuqinia sp.
TTTTCCCAATAATCGGGATGATGAATTTGAATATAGCCTGAATAAAAACCAACCACATTATCGATCATTTTCGAGTAAGTTCCTTCCTGCATTGAAGTCATGAAGGTGCTCAATAAGACGCCAAAGAAAACTGACGCAACGGTGATGAACGTTCGTCGTCGGTTGCGCCAAATATTTCGCCAGGCAAGTTTAAGGTTCGTAGACATGTCCTTATTTTATTCGTTTCATGTTTTGAATTGAGAAGAACGATTCATTCAGGGCGACGTTGAATTTGATCTGTTCGAAGACCATGATCGTTTTTTGTCCGGGCTTATCTTCTGGAATCATTTCCAAATGCGTTGGCATCATTCTGTCGTCCATCAATTTAATGTCCGATAGGATCTCCGTGTTGATCAATTCGTCGTCTTCGTCGTAATACTCAGCTTTCAACCACAGAAAGTCGTCTTTGGTGACCCACATCAGAATTTTTCCCCAGACGACTGGTGCGTCTTCATGAGGAATTAATTCGATTTTGTAACAGGCGTAGTTCTCAATCTGTTCTGTTCCTAAAAGTTTTTGATCGTAGTCTTTCACCAGTGACGACTCTTTTACCAGGTCGTCGTTGGTAAAATCGGAGCCCATCCATGACTGCATCATCATTGATGGCGGAATTTTGATGGTTCGTTCAATGCTCGGCATCCAGTTCCACATTTCGTTTTCACGTTTTAGAAAAACTTGTCCTCGTTCTTTAGCGGGTGCAGTAATGTAGATTAGCGAATAGGCAGTTCCCAATGTCCAGCTTTTCATCTCAATGGTTCGCGACCAGTTTGTTCGTTGGATGGTCATGCTCATTGTCCCTTCACTCGATTGCCCCCGAAACTTTTCGTCAGCTTGGCGGACAATTTCCCGCACATTCAAATCTTGCGAATGAACGAATAGATTCAGGAAAAGAAGGGACAGAAGTAATAGGTACTGTTTCATGGTTGGTTATTTTTTGCTGGTTTTTACGATTCGAAATATTCCATCGATGACTTTTTGTTTTAATTGTTCGATTGGAAATATTCCCGGAGCAGCAACAGCATACAGGAAAGCGCCTTCAACCATCATACTGATGATCAGTAAATCGCCTTCCGGGTCTGTGCTGCCTTTACTGGTAATAAAATGAAAGATCATTTTAAAGAATGGTTCAGCAGCTTTCGCATAACGTTCAGTGAAGTTCTCAGCAATGTGCGGTTGGAGCATTAGTGAATAAAAAAGCTTCCAGTGGCGTATGTCGTTGCTGACTTTATCAAAACTTTGCTCGATGAATGCGATCAATTCTTCATCGCATAACGGTTGGTCGGGTTTTACCTCGGTGAAGCTAGCAATTTCGATAAAGCCTTGATTGATGACGGCGTTTAATAACTCGTTTTTACTCTCAAAATAGTTGTAGGCTAATCCTTTTGATATACCGGCTTGCTTTGCAATCTGGCTGATTGATGTTGCATGAAAACCATTTGTTGCAAACAGTTCCAGCGCAACATCCATGATTATTTTTCGCTTTTCTGTTCGTATTTCTTCAAATTGTTGTTCTGTCCGCGGCATGTTTTTTTTATTTTTTGACTGAACGGTTGGTCAAAGTTAAAACATGCCAGAACCATTTCCAATTAAAAGGAGGTAAAATGACCGATTGGTCATTGAAAAAATCAGAAGAAGCGTAGAAGTTTTACTTTGCTTCTTTTTTTTGAATCACCTCAACCGGAAAGCTTTTGGTTGCTTCGCCGGTATAAACACTGACATGGGGGAAGGGAATTTCTATTCCTGCGCGATCAAACGCCTCTTTTATTTCAATAATAACGCTGTTTTTTACGTCGCGGTAATTATTCTTTTCAAACCAAACAGCAAACAAAATGTCGATACTGCTGGCTCCATAACCTTGCAATAAAATTAATGGCTCCGGTTCCTCCAGGCACAGCGGGTTTTTGCGGGCAACTTCCTGCAACACCTCAAAAACTTTCCGTAAATCTTCTTTATAAGCAACGCCAACGGTGATGTCCATCCGTCGAATCGGGAACCGTGTAACATTAATAAGTTCGGTGCTGATTACTGTCTGATTTGGAATACGAAGCAGTAAGTTATCGTAGGTTCTGATTTTAATACTTAACAGGTCGATTGAATAAACCGTCCCGGCTTTATCTCCAATACGAACAACATCACCCAGCTCAAATGATTTTTCAGAAACGAGGAAAAATCCGCTGATAATATTGCCAATGCTAGTTTGTGAAGCCACCCCAATGACGATACCAACAACCCCTGCAGCACCAAACAGTGCGGTGATATCGAAGTTTAGTTCTTTGAGTACCATAAAACTCAAAAGGGTATAGCCGGTATACACGATGATTCGGTTGATAATCATCCGTGATTGTTTGGAAAGTCGATTGGTAATGCTACGCTTAACTAACAATGCTGAACCTTGAATGGCAATCACCGAGATTAAAACCAGAACGAAAATCCGGATGATTTTGTCGAATGTATCTACGTTGAAGTATTTGGCGAAATCAAAATCCATAAGTACCATATTTCCTCGATTAAAGCTGAGTTATTTGTTTGATGAAGTGGAAACTATGTCCTAAAATATTTCGGTTTGAGGCTACGCGGGCTTTTGCAATTTGCCGTGGTGTAGCGCCGTGGATTGCCTTATCAGTGGTGAATGTCAGCTGCCCTGTTTGGCCTTGCCCCTTAAACTCGATCGTACCCAAATCGGCGATTAGTGCATTGTTGACCAGATAAAGGTTCATTAGGTCGACCCGAACGAGTAGTCGCTGCAAATCGAGCAGTTGGGGACTGTTGTTGTGGATATTTACAGGAACAATGACTTCATGATGGTTTATCTCGAAGTCATCAGCCTGTAGAGCAAAACGCGATCCTACAGCAAAAGCAGGTGTGCCGCTGTCGGGTTCGCCAAACCAAGTATCACTTAATCGCTCGGTTTCAAACTCACACAGCAGGTTGTCGTTTTCAATTTGCTGGTAATAAAGCTGAATGTATAATGGAACTGCCAGATAAATACGTAATGTTTGATGCTGGCGAATACTTATCTTCTTATTGCTTCGGAACACAACCGGCTTGGGAGGCATAGCCGGAATAATGTATAAGCTGGATGAACGTCCTGTTTGGTAAATTTGTGCATCGGACATGCGTTTGTCTTCAGTGTTTTGATAAAAAGAAAGCTCTGCTGTATGCTCAGCTCTTTTCTCTTGTTTTATGATCCATCCTCCGGACAGGTATTTCATGGTCAGCGAACAGTAGCCTCCTTCAAAATGCATAAGCTGTTCTGCTTTTCCCTCCTGTTTACCCCAAATCTCTTGCTTTTTGTGCATGATGTTTAATTGATGCTTTACACAAAAATAAGCTTATTTTGAATGAATCCACGTAAGACTGTGGATTCAGGATTAAAAAAAGAAAGCAATTCCACATCGGAATTGCTTTATGTATAATTATTAAATTTTAGAATCCTAAGGATTGATGTCTATATCGAGAGCACCGGTAATTTTTCCGATGTTCGCCGGGTCAATCACACCTTGAATGCTGATCAGGGTATTGTCGTCACCGCCAACTATTAGCAGTAATTCAGAGAACTTGCCGTTTTCGCCTTTACGGGCATAGAAACGAACAACTTCATCTTTTTCTGTAACCTCCATCAATGACTCGTAGCCGTTCTTTTGGAAGAAACTGTCGCCTTCCATCTCTTTGAAAAAGTCGAGCGATTTGTTGAGGTTTTCATCTTCAACAGTCAGGATACGGATACCTTTGAGTTGTGAAATCATATCGGCTTCGGCTGATTTACCATCAGCCTGTGCGGCAAACGAAAGTAATGTTCCGCTAATGTTCACGGTAGTCATGCCTTCAAGGTTGGCATATTTTTCAAAAAGCTTATCGACCGGACTTTTTTGAGCCATCCCTGAAAACGGGATCAGTACAATTAAGAAGAAAAGTACGCGGTACCAAATTTTCAATGTTGTTTTCATGGCTATTGTTGTTTAAGTTTTTCATTAATCTGTTTGAGGTCATCAACTTGTTGAAATCCCCTATTGACACTTTGCATGCCTATATCGAGCGGCTTCACTGCCTTGTTTACTTTTTCTACCGGTTTTAGCTGAACGATGCCTTCATGGTACTTAGTTGCTACAAACTGCAGGGTTTTAGAGGCTTCTGCGTACGCAATATTCGGATCGCTAAACGTGTCTTCCCATTGTGTGTGATCTCGTTGCGAGGTGTAAACCAACAACGCGATGAGCAGAACTGCTGCAATGGAACTAACTGTTTGCCAGAGATAGCGTAATTTACCTTTTTCTTTGTGCTCATGTTCGAGTATGAAGTCCATCAATTCGTCTTCCGGCAGTGCTTGCTGTTCTTGTTGCAGCTCGCTTACTCCTTTGAATAGTTCTGCATATGGAAGAAATTCGGCATCAATTTCATCCGAGCTGAAATAAGCCTGCAACTCTTGTTCTTCGCTCAGGCTGCTTTGCCCGTCGAAGAAATGCTCCAGTAATTCTTTGATGCGATTAGTTCCCATAGTTCTGCTTTATTAA
>QKCF01000093.1 GCA_003246935.1 Sunxiuqinia sp.
TCTGAATTCACATTAACATACTGAGCGTTGTCTTGAGTGTTGGCAAATTCAGCTTTTGCGTCTTCAATCCATTTCAATGTGTTTGCATCGTCTTCTTCAGTCGCAGTAACCGGGAAAACAATGTACTCAATTCTACGTGATGCACTTTGCTTGTAGTTTTCTTTGTGTGCTTCGTAGTACGCTTTCATGTCGCCTTCGCTAGCAGTAACAGCACTGTCAGAGATCGATTCGTAAGGTAAGCTTACAAATTCGATATTTACATTCTTGTTTTTCTCGCTTAAGCTGTTTTTTGCTTCGGCTGAAGTAACGAACAAACCTTTGCTAACAAGGTTGTTGTATTTTGTTTGAATGCGTTCTTGTTTGATCTGGTCTTCAATATACAACCAGTAAGCTTTTTGCTGTGCAGTTGCAGCACCGGAGTTAATTGCTTTCAGGAAGTTTAAAACGGCAGAGCGATCAACCTGGCCGGTATTGGGATTGGTAAACAACTGTTGGATGACTGGGTGAAGGTTTGAACCTTGAACCATATCGAACAACTCGTCGCCGGATACAGCCAAGCCAAGATTTTCGTACACATCAGCCATAACGCCTTTTCGTACATATTCTTGCCAAACCTGCTCACGAATTTGAGCCCAGGCATTGTCGTTTAACTGTGTTTGGCCGGTATTCATTTTATAGATCTCGGCAGTCTCTTCTACTTTTTGTTGGAATTCAGGATATTGAACCGATTCCCCATTGATCTCAGCAATTTTTAGCTGATTAGGTCTTAATAATGAACTACTTGCATTTAAGATGTCTCCTAAGATGAAGGCAACTAATGCAAGCCCGATAATAATCGCTACTAAGATACCTGCACGATTTCGAATTCTCTGTAAGGTAGCCATTTACTTATTATTCTTAATTTAGTTGTTTACGTAATTTTTTAGCGGTACGAAGATAACAATTTTAGTATTTAAACCTGAATAATCGTTTTTAATTTTAGCTGTTGTCTAATATGTGCAGCTTTACCAATTCAATACGAGTACTGCTGGCTTTCAGGATTTTAAATTTGAAATTGTCTATCGTAATTACTGTATTGATTTTCGGAATGCTTTCGTGGTGAAAAAGGATGAAACCTGCGAGCGTTTCATAATTCTCTTCAACCGGAAAATTCAGATTATACTTTTCATTCAAAAAGTCGAGTTCGATTCGTGCTGAAAGGATGTATTCGTTATCGCTCAGTTTACGGTCTACAAAATCTACTGTGTCATGCTCATCTTCAATTTCTCCGAAAATCTCTTCCAAAATGTCTTCAATGGTCACCATGCCTGAAGTACCACCAAATTCATCTACGACGATTGCAATACTACGATGCTGCTGAATGAATTTGCTTAACAATTTACTGGCAGGCATCGTTTCAGGAACGATCAGTACTTTGCGTAAGTTCTTCCGGATAGATTCCGGGTTGGTAAAAATGATCGAGTGATGGATGTATCCAACAATATTGTCGATATTTTCCTTATAAAGAAGGATTCTTGAATAGCCGGTGTCGATAAATTTTTGGCGCAGCTCTTCGATCGACGAATCGATTTCCAATGCCTCAATTTCGGTTCTCGGAACCATAATCTCCCGCAACTTAACTTTCGAAAAGTCGAGAGCGTTTCTAAACAGCTTGATTTCATTTTCAAGATCTTCTTTCGCCGATTGTGCAGTGCTGTCCGGTTCTTTTACAAAATGGTCGAGATCAATGCGACTGAAAACAACTTTTTCTTCATCCTTGTCAATGGCTGCCCTAAAAATAAAATTCAGAAGGAGCTTCGACAGTGTCATTGTTATCCGTGTAATTGGATAAAAGAGGTAGTAAAAAATGATTAGTGGTACCGAGAAAACGCGCAAAAATATATTCGGATTGATGCGGAACAGGGTTTTGGGCAAGAACTCGGCCGTAAAAAGAATGATGATGGTTGATGCGATAGTTTGAAGAAATAGGACAGCTCCATCAGTTGGAAGAAAAGATCTGAAAAATGGCCCCAGCAGTTCAGCAAACGCTAGCCCGTAAATAACCAGAGCCACATTGTTGCCAACGAGCATTGTGGCAATATATTGCCCCGGATTGGCTGTGAAAATTGACAGGATGCGCGAGTTTACGGAATCCTGTTTTTTATCGAGTTCGAGCCTTAACTTATTGGCTGACACGAACGCGATTTCCATTCCGGAGAAAAATGCCGAAAAGACGATTGTGAGTAGGATGGTGATGATCAGAGTTTCCATGTTTTATTCTGCGACATCAAGATACAAAGTTCCCGTTGGTTTTTTGATCTCCCAGTTTGATAAATTCTGATCAGATTCCATACCGATCCCGTTAATTACCTGATCCTGACGGATAATCTTAACAAATTGGTCGGTGTAAATTTTACCTTTATTTTCATCCCAAATTAACTCCTCGGTTTTTAAAGAGTCACCTTGTTCGTTGATCGCGATTACATTATTTTTTGCCAGCCATGTATCTTCTTTTTCCATATGGCGGGCATAGTTAGCTGTAATCCGGGAAACGACTTTCATTTGCGAATTATACTTCTCAATCTCGATACCATCAGGGAATTCCGTAAAAGGTTCCTTTTCTTGATCGTAGCGGATAAGTTTGGGCGCAATTAGCTTAAATCGTACTACAGCCGAATCGGAATAGAGCATTTCAAAATTGTCGGCCTCCATCCCCGGAAGTTTCTCCGCAGCTGAGAACTCTTTTATTTTTTCAATCTTATTGGCACATGAAAAGAAAAGCACTGCAATTCCCGTAAGGAGAATTGCAATGCTTAACTGTTTTTTATACAATGTTTTAAACTGTCTATTTTGCACGAACTGTTGTTGTTTCGTTAATCCAACCACCTAATTTGTATGCTTGCCCGTTTTGAAGACCTTGGAAGAACATAGTCTCTTTGTCAGGGAAATAAACACGGTAAGTGTTGATTTTTTCGTTCGCTGTTGCTGCGATATCCGGATCAACACGTTTTGCTTTTTGGTAGTAGTCAGTTGCTAGCCAATAAACAGTTGTGTGTTCGAAATCGTCAGAACCATAAGTTTTTGCTCCTTGAGCGTAGATGTCACCAATCAGGATTAGAGTTCTTCCTGAGTTAGGATCGTTCTCCAAAGATTTGCGGGCTAAGTCGCGAGCCTGTGAATATGCACGTTCTTTAGCGAATGTGAACAATGCTAATTCATAGTAATATTTTGCCAACAATTCTTTGTCTGTTTCAGCAGCAATTGCAGTCTTGTAATATTCTTTTGCTTTAGCAACTTCGTCACGTTTCACGAACAAACGAGCCATGTTGAATGCCGCTTCAGCAGAAGGATCCAATTCATACAATTTTTCAGATGCTGATGCAAACAATTCACTTGAAGTACAGTCTTGGCGGTCTAAAGCACGCAACATTTTCTTCAATGCGTCAACATCAGTTGAAATTTCGTTGAATTTAGGCTCGTAGTAAGCCATCAAAGCTTCGCAGTCTGCAGCACCTGAAGTTTGGAACGCTTTGTCGATTTCTTCTTTGGCAACTTGTGCTTTTTCGTCATTAGCATCTTTTGCCAATTGGTTTTCAGTTATCTTGCTCAGGATACCATAGTTGTTAACTACGTCTTCTTTTGCCAATTCGCCAACTAGGAACAAGCTCTTAGTTACCTGCATATCAATAACCATTACAGCAGCTTCCGACTCGTCACCTTGCAATTTGATTGATTCGCTTAAATCAGCATAAGCTTTTTTCAATGCTGCCTTGCGAACGTCATCGGCAATGTCAGGGTTTGCTAATTTGTATTTTACGTAGTCAGTTGCTTTACGACCCAACACAAAACCTTTTTGATCGAAGTATTTGATACGGCGGTCATAGATTGACATCAATGTGTCGATGTATGCATCTTTTGTAGCTTGATCTGTTGCCGCTTCAATTTTAGCTTCGTACATGTTTACCCCGTGGTAATACAGGTTGATTGAAGATTTTGGGTACTTCTTGTAAACCTTTTTCCAGTGAGGCATTGCTGATTTGTAGTCTTTTTGCTTGTAGAATTGATCGTACAATGTGAATTGGCTCATGAATTCGGTATCATTAGCTCCAACCAATTCCTGGCTAGTTCTTGTGTCTACGCCAACTTCGGCAGCAGCGCCGCCTTCTCCTTTTCCAGGAATTTCAGAACCATCAAAGCTAAAGTCAATTACGTCTCCTTCGTTTCCGGTCAAGTCAAGCTTTTTCGATTCGTCGATAAATGTAAATTTCAAGTACTTACATTTTGCAGGATCAATAGTAAGTTGGTATTTACCATCGAAACTGGTCATGTACATTTCGCTCGATTTGTGCGCTTCAACAGTAATGCCGGCAGCAGGCTTACCCTCGCGATATACAGTTCCGGTGATTACCTTTTGAGCATAGGTCGAAATGCTCATCACGACCACAAAAACAAATGTCAATACTTTGCTTTTAATTAGGAATGATCTCATTTTTTTGAAAATATTTTAGATTACACTTTTATTATTCAAAATCCGTTGAATGCTCAACGCTAACAGAGGGTCAGGTCAAATATAATCTTATTTTGTCTTTTTCCGAAAGCTATTTTTTTCAGCTGGCTTCCAAAAAATGTCAATGGAACAATGAGGTACGCTCTAGTGTTGGATTTCGATATCCGAGAGGATTAGTTTCAAAAGCTGTGCCAAACCGTTTTTTGTTATTCTTTTCAAATTGAACTAATGACAGCTCGGACGATTAATTACATAATAAGATAGCACTTTTGAGTATGGCAATAAATAGCGTTGGGTGATTACAGTCACAGAATATAATGGCATAGCAAACAGGCGTAGCGCAAGCACAAGATATATCACTTGTGGAAAATTTACTTATGAGTAGTGGTGAAATAATTGCCTCTGTGCGAATTGGAGATTTGTCGCGATTAGAAGGATCACAGAATTAGGTTTTACAGGAGCCATTTTGAAGAAGTTGCAACCTGCTTGCTACTCTGCAAAATGTTCAGAAAGTTGTGTTAAGAAATTATCATCTTTGTTGTCGGATAATCCTTGGGTAGTTTATATGTTGCAAGAATGGTCCTGTAATTTGACAATTTATCACTTGGGATAACAGAACTAATTAAATTCGAGAATCGCATTTAATCCTGTTAATGTTAGTTCGGGTAGATATTCGGTTTTGTTTTTCAGATGCAGATGCAAAAATGCAGCATCTCCGCCGGTAAGCAATGTTTTTAAGCCTCGATGTACTGATGAAAAGTTAGTGATGTAGCCTTCTGTTTCAAATATTATTCCCTGTTGTACACCCGTCTGTGTTGTACCCAACGATTTCAAAAGTATCGTTCTTTGAGATCAACGGTAGTTTGCCCGTAAACAGATTGAGGGCTTTGAAGCGGGTTTGTATGCCAGGCGAAATATTGCCTCCCAAGTATTCGTTTTTGCTACTAACTAAGTCGATGGTAATGGCAGTGCCCGCATCGATGATCAACAATGGAGTATTGGGAAATAAAGCTGCTCCGCCAATTGCTGCTGCCAGTCGGTCGAGGCCTAGCGTCTCAGGACTTTTATAGCGGTTGATAATTGGTGTTGGCGTTTCAGGTGTCAGCTGAATGAAGCGACTCGTTTTTATATTGAGAGTCGTCTTGCATTCAAGGGGGAAGTCCCGTACTGCAGATAAAATGGCTTTGTTGATCTCCGGAAATTCCTCAAAAAGATCTGATAGCAGAATGTTGCTGATCTGATCAACAATGCCTTTTTTGACAAGTTTTTGTTGATTAAATACAGCCCATTTGCTGCATGTATTCCCGATGTCAATCACCAAATTCATGCTTCAATTCGCTGGCTGATATCTAAGGCTGTCACCGAGTGTGTTAGCCCACCAATTGAAATGTAGTCTACTCCGGTTGCTGCAACCTCACGAAGCCTATCGAGTGTCATGTTTCCTGATGCCTCGGTTTTGGCTTTGCCTGCAATTAATTCTACAGCTTGGCTGGTGGTTGCATTATCCATATTGTCGAGCATGATGATGTCGGCTCCGGCGTCTATTGCTTCCTGCACTTGCTGTAAGTTGGTC
>QKCF01000202.1 GCA_003246935.1 Sunxiuqinia sp.
ATTGTTGATATCACCAAGTTGATGGAAGAGTCGAAGCGGATGGGAATTAATGTATTTGGCCCGGATGTGAACGAATCGTTCCAAAAATTTACGGTAAACAAAAAGGGTGATGTACGTTTTGGTATGGCGGCTATCAAAGGGGTAGGTGCCGGTGCTGTTGCTGATATTGTCAAGGCTCGTGATAACGGCCCTTTTAAGGATGTTTTCGATTTTGCAGAGCGCGTAAATTTACAATCAGTAAATAAGAAAAACATTGAAGGACTGGCGCTAGCGGGCGCTTTCGATAGTATGGGGTTAAAACGGTCGCAGTTTTTTGCAGCTGCTGATGAGAATGATGCTCCGTTCATCGAGAAGCTGATTAAGTACGGTCATCAAATTCAGTCGGAAAGCAATAATGCGATGCAGTCGCTTTTTGGTGATGTGATGTCGGCTCAAGCTGTGAAAACACCCGATATTCCGAAAGTGCCTGAGTATGCTAACCTGGTGTTGCTCGAAAAGGAAAAGTCGTTGATTGGGATCTATCTTTCGGCTCACCCGCTGGATGAGTATAAGCTCGAATTTGACAACTTTGTAAGTCGCGAGTTCACGCTGAAGGATTTGAATAGCAACATCGATGCACTGAAAGGACGTGAGATTACTTTTGCCGGTATGGTGACAGAAGCTTTCGAGACCGTCGGTAAAACAGGAAAACCTTACAGTAAACTTACCTTGGCCGACTATGAGGATTCATACACCTTGTTCTTCTTTGGAAAAGACTATGTGGAGTTTGGTAAATTCTGTAAGCCCAATATTTTCATTATGGTGAAAGGCGTTGTGCAGGAAAGTTTCCGTGGCGGACTCGAGTACAGGGTTCGTCATGTGGAGATGCTTGAAGAGGTTCGGAAAAATCAAGTGAAGGCTGTTACTGTGGAAGTTGCTGTACAAGCAATCACCGATGAATTTATTCAGGAAGTGGATCAGCTTTGCCGCCAAAATAAAGGAAGCGCTCTGCTGAAGTTTAATTTGTGGGATACCGAAACAAAATCTGTTGTCAATCTGTTTTCAAGAAACACTCGAATTGAGTTGAATCAGGAATTCGAGACTTTTTTGCGGAAACAAGAAAATATCTCGTTCAAAATTAACTAGTTTTGTGCTCCATTTTCATGAACAAGAGCTCTTGTCGTTTTTGTTTATGTGTTTGATAAGTAGTTTATTGGTAGGAATAAATTGAATTTTAAAACAAAAAAATATTGAATTATGGCAATTGAAGTAACTGACGCAAATTTTGAAGAAGTAGTATTGAAATCAGAGATCCCTGTATTGGTGGATTTTTGGGCTGAGTGGTGTGGTCCATGTCGCATGGTCGCTCCTGTTGTTGAAGAATTGTCTCACGACTACGAAGGAAAAATTTTGGTAACAAAAGTTGATGTTGATAGCAACCCAAATACTGCAATGCAATTTGGTATCCGCAACATCCCAACAATTCTTTTCATTAAAGGTGGTGAAATTGTAGACAAACACGTTGGTGCTGCGCCAAAATCAAGCTTGGCTGCAAAAGTTGATGCTATTCTGTAAGCAATTACATACACAATCGGTAAAAGGCGTGAAGGATTTCATGCCTTTTTTGTTTTTTCTTGGCTTGCTTATCGGTGCGACTATCCTAAATTTGTAAGTATGAATAACCTGTTTGACATACAGCAGTTTCAACAGTTCGACAACCTGGAGCTAATTGCCCGCGAGGTGGTCGAAGGTTTTATCACCGGTTTGCATCGCAGTCCGTTTCATGGCTTTTCGGTTGAGTTTGCTGAGCATCGTCAGTATAACCAGGGCGAATCAACCAAGCACATCGACTGGAAGCTGTTTGCCCGCTCTGATCGTTTGTACATCAAACAGTATGAAGAAGAGACAAACCTGCGTTGTCAGCTGGTGGTTGATACGTCGTCGTCGATGCTTTTTCCCTTTAATACAGGAAAGGAGAAGAGAATTAATAAGCTGGCATTTTCGGTATATTGTTCCGCTGCTTTGATCTATCTCATGCGTAAGCAGCGGGATGCTGTCGGATTATCACTTTTTTCAGATTATATCGAGTTTCACTCCGAAAACAGATTGTCATCAGTTCATGCGGAATTGCTTTACGGAAAGCTGGCAGGCCTTCTTTCGGCCGGCAGAGATGATTTGAATAAGACAACCAATACTGTTGCGGCTTTGCATCAAATCGCCGATCAGGTGCATAAACGGTCGTTGGTTATTATCTTCAGCGATATGATTGATGAACATGCAGATGAAGAGTTGTTTTCAGCTTTGCAACACTTGCGTTACAATAAGCACGAGGTTATCTTATTTCACGTGACTGATCATAGACAGGAACGTGAGCTCGATTTTATCAACCGCCCTTATCGTTTTGTTGATTTGGAAACAGGGCAGCATATTCGCTTTTCTCCCGGTGAATTGAAAAAGCGCTACCGCGAAGCAGTGAAGGGCTATTTTGAAGAGCTCAAGGTGAAATGCGGTCAATATCAGATTGATTTGGTGGAAGCGGATATTCACCAGGACTTTTCGGATGTTCTGATGAATTTCCTGTTAAAACGTAAACGATTGTTTTAATCCTTAGTTTGCGGAATCAATGTACAGCTCACAGGATAATGATCCGAATAATCAACATGATCAATTTTGAAATTGTATGCCTTGAAAACAGGGCTATGCATAATGTAGTCTATCCGGAACGAGGGAAGGCGTCCCAAATAGGTATTGCCAATTCCAGCTCCTGATTCAACGAAAGCATCTTTTAAATTCCCGCGAACTGTATGATAACTGTATGAAACCGGCGTGTCGTTAAAATCGCCGCAAATCAATACAGGGTAAGGTGACTCATCTATTTGACGACGCAGCTCTTCCGCTTGTTCTGCACGTTTAATGAAAGCTTTTTTTAGCTTCGATCCGAATAGTCGGAATTCTTTCATGTTGTTGTCTTGCTTATTGATTGAGATTGAATCAAGTGAGCTGATATCCTTTGGTGTAAACCGGTAACTTTCCAGGTGACAGTTAAAAATGCGTAGTGTGTCCGTTGGTGTCACTACGTCGGTAATAATGATCATATTACCGGTTTGCTGAAAATGAACCTCGTCTTTGTGTATGATTGGAAATCTTGTTAAGGTAATTGGCCCTTCGGCTCGCTTAGCATCAGCATTTGCGGGTAATCCCTTCAAATTAAGCATGTTTTTAAAGCCTTCATAGCCTTTCTTGTTCAGGAAGTTCGTCTCCTGAAAACAGACGATATCCGGTTTCTTTTCTTTTATATAATCCAGTATTGTTTGGGCATTCTTTTTGGCTTCCTTATACTTATCTCCTTTTTCAATAAATGCTTTCACATTATAGCTGCAAACAACAATGCCTTTGTCTTCCGTTTCTTTGGGTGAAAATTGAAAGTAGTTTTGCAAATGATCGAAGCCCATGCCAATGCAGATCAGCGAAACTAATGCCCATTTGGGCGATGAAAATAGCCAGTATAGAACAAATAAAACATTAATTAGGAGAATGTAAGGATATGCCAAACCAACTAAGGCAGGTACCCAAAATACTGCAGGACTTACCCAAACCGACAGGTAAATGAAGAGTAGTGTGAGCGCAGCAATGAGATTAAAAAAGACGACTATATTTTTGAAAAATCGTTTCAAATGGCTTCTGTTTAATTGTGTTTTGCAAGTAAAGATAAAAAACAGAAGATATCTGTCAATCCCCGAGTACTTTCTGCCAGCTATTTTTTTTCGGATTTAGACACAGTTTTACATTTTTGTCTTAGTCAAGCGTCCTTTTACCATACGATCCTTCCCGTTAAGGTCCTTGCGCAATGAGATATCCGAATAGCCTGATTTCATCAGTAAATCACAGCATTCCGGACCCAAAGCTTCATTGATTTCCCAATAGATCAATCCTCCGGGTGTAAGGTTTCGTTGTCCGAATAGCGCTAATGCTTCGTAAAACAAGAGAGGCTTGTCGTTTTCAACAAACAGAGCCAGGTGAGGCTCAAAATCGAGCACGTTTGGCTGTATTAGTTCCTGTTCCGATAAGCGAATATATGGTGGGTTACTAACCAAAATGTCGATTTGATGAGGTAACTCAGTTTGGGTAGATGTCAGGATATCCAGTTCGAAAAAATACACTTCGGTTTGGTTTAGCTCAGCATTACGATGCGCAATGCTCAGGGCATCGCCCGAAATGTCGCAAGCAGATACAATTGTTTCCGGCAAATTCTTTTTCAATGAAATCGGGATACAACCACTGCCCGTTCCAAGGTCCAAAATTCGAGCTCCCACGTGCGGTTTATCCTTGATGATCCAGTCAACCAATTCTTCTGTTTCGGGCCGAGGAATTAATACATGTTCCGAAACTTGAAATTTCAGATCATAAAATTCAGCTTCTCCGAAGATATATTGGATTGGCTCGTATTTCTTAAGGCGGGCTACAATTTCTACAATTTTCTCACGGTCGTCGCTATTGAGCTGATCATCCTTTTTCAGGATAAGATCGGTCAACGAATAATTCTTTAACCACGAGAAG
>QKCF01000330.1 GCA_003246935.1 Sunxiuqinia sp.
AAATTGAAATCATAATTTCTATCCACAAATCAAATAAAACATGAGAAAAAAAGTTGTTGCCGGTAACTGGAAATGTAACACTACCGTTCAGGAAGGTGTTGAATTAGCAAAAGCTGTAAACGAACTGGTTGCCAAAGCAGACGCGAAAGACGTTGTTGTTGTTCTTGGAGCTCCTTTTACACATATTACCAAAGTCGTTGATTCTGTAGACGCTTCACTGGTTGGTGTCGCTGCTCAAAACTGTGCTGCTGAAGCTAAAGGTGCCTACACTGGCGAAGTTTCTGCTTCAATGGTAAAATCAACTGGCGCTGGTTACGTAATCCTAGGTCACTCTGAAAGACGTGAATACTACGGTGAAACAAGCGAAATTTTGAACAAAAAAGTTGCTCTGACTTTAGAAAACGGCTTAACTCCGATCTATTGCTGTGGTGAAGCTTTGGAAATTCGCGAAGCTGGTACTCAAAAAGAATATGTAATCAACCAATTGGAAGAAACAATCTTCAACCTGAGCGCTGAAGACTTCAAAAAAGTGATTATCGCTTACGAACCAATCTGGGCAATCGGTACTGGTAAAACTGCTTCAACTGCGCAAGCACAAGAAATGCACAAAGACATCCGCGAAGCTATCGCTGCAAAATACGGTGCTGAA
Source organism: Sunxiuqinia sp. (assembly GCA_003246935.1). GTDB lineage: Bacteria > Bacteroidota > Bacteroidia > Bacteroidales > Prolixibacteraceae > Mangrovibacterium. The sequence goes on from QKCF01000330.1 coordinate 650, forward strand.
GTTGCTGAAGAAATTTCAATCCTTTACGGTGGTAGCTGTAAAGCAAGCAACGCTCCTGAGTTGTTCGCCAGCGCTGACGTTGACGGTGGTTTGATCGGTGGTGCTTCATTGAAAGCTGAAGACTTCATCGGTATCATTACTGCTTACTAATCGAGTTGCTAACTCGCTTCAAAATATAATCCTGGTTGGACTTCCAACCGGGATTTTTTGTTTGAAGTAGTAACGAAGCTCGTTACAGGGCAGTAATGAGACGCGTTACAACACGATAACGAGGCGCATTACAGAGCAGTAACGAGGCACGTTACAACACGGTAACGAAGCTCGTTAAAACACAAGTGCGTGCCTCGCAACAAAAAAAGGGTGAAAAGAAACGGCCTTTCATCGCCATTTTTCTTCACCCTTTTCAATCCTGTAGAGCAAGAACTTAATATCTAAATCCTTTTTCGAGCGTGATCGTTACTTCCAGTTGAACGTCTTTCGATGATGAACCAATCATCACTTTAAAATCGCCCGGCTCGACTACTCGCTTATAATCCACGCCAATCAGGCTAAACATGTCTTTCGTCAAAATGAAAGTGACTTGTTTGGATTCACCTTTCTTTAGGTAGATCTGCGAAAAAGCCTGCAACTGCATAATCGGGCGCACCGTTGACGCGTATTCGTCGCGCAAATACAACTGCGGCACCTCTGCCCCATCGTATCTGCCCGTATTCGTTAAGTCGAAGGAAACCGTGTAGGTGAAATCATCCACCGATTCAATCTTCAGATTTGCATATTTGAAGGTTGAATAGCTTTTACCTTCACCAAAAGTGTACAACGAAGCCGAAGTTCCCTCAACATAGTTGTGAGCAACCGGATTCTTCTTATCGTAGTATACCGGCAACTGGCCTACTCCGTGAGGCACCGATATCGGCAAGCGACCAGTTGGGTTGTAATCGCCAAATAACACATCGGCAATACCGTTTCCACCCTGCTCACCGGGATACCAGGCCGTCAACAAAGCATCCGCATTTTCCGATGCCCAGTTCATATTCAGCGGGCGACCTTCAATATAAATCACTACCACTGGCTTACCAGTTGCCTTAATGGCTTCCAACAGTTTCATTTGATCGCCCATCAGGGTCAATGTCATCCGGTCGTTACCCTCGCCGCTTTCCATATCAGTCAGCAGTTTACTGTTGGCAACTGCGGCTCCGGTAGCCTGATAGTCAGTATTGAAATCACGGGCGCTTGAACCACCAACTACAACAACAGCAACATCTGCAACTTCGGCTGCTTTTACTGCTGACTCAATGTCCGTTTGCGTGGTATCGCGTATAGCACAACCTTTAGCGTAAATCACATTTTTTACGCCCACTTTAGCCTGAATACCTTCCAACACGGTAACCACATTTTCTGCAGTTTGTGGCGACGTGTAGTCTCCCAATTGATTGTACATTACATCAGCATTGGGGCCAATCACAGCCAGCTTAACGCCTTTTTTATTCAACGGCAATACGCCTTTATTTTCGAGCAACACGGTCGATTGCTGAGCCAGCTCACGAGCCAGGGCAATACTCGCCTCACTGTGTACTTTCTTCTTCGCTTCTTTCGGATCAACGTAAGGATTGTCGAACAACCCCATCGCGAACTTCCAACGCAGCACATTATAAGCTGCTGAGTCGATCACGCTCTCTTGCAACTTTCCATCTTTCACAGCCTGACGCAGCTCGGCGTAGGCCAAACCTCCCAAATCAACATTCGTTCCGGCCTCAATCGATTTGATAGCCGCATCCTGAACCGTCTTAGTCACAAAGTGAGATCCCTGTATGCCTTGTATGCTATATAAATCAGAAACCGAGAATCCCTGAAAATTCCAATCGTCACGTAAAATATCAGTCAGGTATTCTTTGTTCATGGTTGAAGGAATTCCATCAATTGAATTGTAAGAAGTCATCACCGACAAGGCGCCTGCATCAATCGCATCGCGAAACGGCGGAAAGTAATTTTCCAGCAAATCGCGGCGGCTAACCACTGATGCATTGCCATTCACTCCCGACTCGGGGCCTCCATAAGCGATAAAGTGTTTTAAGGTTGAAATGGCACTTCCCGGTTGTGTTACATCACCACCGCCTAATCCGGTAACCATTGCTTCTCCCATACGAGCTACGAGGATTGGATCTTCGCCGTAAGTCTCCTCAACACGCGACCAACGAGGCTCACGTGCCAAATCCAAGATCGGACCGTAAGCGATATGGGCTCCTTGTAAGCGCAATTCCTCACCGATCACCTTCCCCATCTTTTCGATAAGCTCAGTGTTGAAGGTTGCAGCTTGCCCCAAGCCTGTCGGGAAAACAGTTGTTCCGATAGCCATATGGCCGTGTGTCGCTTCTTCAGCAAAAAACATAGGAATTCCCAATCGAGAATGTTCGATACTATAACGTTGCAAAGCATTGGCAGCTTTTGCAGCTAACTCCGGATTTAATCCGTTTTGAAGAGTCTTCTTGGTCCAAGGATCGGCACGAAAAGTAGCCCACAACATGCCGGCTAACTGTTTTTTTTCCAAGGTTTCAAACTGGTTGGAAGCAACAACATTGTTTCCCTTAATCTCATACATCTCCCAGCCCATAAAACACAGAACTTGCCCAACTTTTTCATTCAAAGTCATGCGCTGCAACAAATCCTTTGTTCTTACTTCCGGCGAGTAAGCAGGATCTTTGTAAATCGGCTGTTTCGTTTGACCGACAGTAATTTCACAGACCAGCAACAGGCCGATACAGATACGATACCACATAAAAATTGATTTTAAATTTTAACCTCAAAGAATACCCAACCATTTTAACCGATTCAAAGCTATCAAAAATTCAGGACTAGCCCAGACTGCGATGTGTGCGCCAATCATTTTTTGAAATCTCTTAATATCTCGGTGATTCCGACTATCATCGTCTGCCTTTTTTTCACATTCCTTTGAAGATTTGGGTTCAAAGAGTCAGCAGTTCCTGCCAATCCATGCACTTTTCAGCTTTGGTTTTATGTTTGAAAACTTGTGACCAACTATTCTTCCCGAAAAAAGAATAACTTTTTGCTATAAGTGGAAGAATAAATAATTGAAGGTCTTTAAAAATCTGACAAAATGGAAAACAATAACACTGGAAATACCGGAATCGTGCTAGTATCCGAGGTTTACCCGGATAATATTGTCGTCCTTCCTCTTGAAAACCGCCCCGTTTTTCCCGGCTTAGCGCTACCCTTAAATTTTGTAGGTCGTAACATCGTCAAGGCCGTTCTGCACTCCATCGAAAAGAACGATGGTTTTATAGGTGCATCTTATATTGAAGAAGAAAATAAAAGCGATTTCTTCCAGTCCAAGATTCATAAAACTGGTACTCTGCTAAAAATTCTGAAGGTAATCAACAAGACCAATGACAGCATTCAGTTTTTTGCACAGGCGATCACCCGTTTCCATTATAAAAAGGAAGTCGTGCGAATGGGAATCAAACACTGGCAGGTTGAGTATGAATACGAAGAAAAGCTCCCGATCAGCAGCGAGTTGAAAGCTTACACCCTGGCTATTATCAACTCAGTGAAAGAACTGATCAAGCTAAACCCAATGTTTCAGGAACAAATGAAGCTGGCTCTGTCGCAAGTTGGCATGGAAAAACCGGGTTTGCTGATGGACCTCGTAGCTTCGTTCCTGACGGCGGACGGCGATAAACTGCAACCACTGCTCGAAGCCATAGATCTCTTCCAACGAAGTGACCTGTTGCTGAAATTATTGAAAGAAGAAATTGAGCTGAACGTTCTTCAACAAAACATACAAAAGCAGATTGAAGATAAGATCTCGAAGCAACAACGCGAATTTTTCCTCCGCGAGCAACTAAAAATCATCAAACAG
>QKCF01000257.1 GCA_003246935.1 Sunxiuqinia sp.
CGAGAAAGCACAAAACCGGATTGCAGAGATCGACCGAATATTGGCTCAGCAGGATTTGGATAAACAATACCAAGACTTTATTGCGATGGCTGATCAAGCTTTCACAGCAAAACAGCTTACCCCTGCCCGCAACAACTACGAGCAAGCCTCGAACCTTAAACCTGAAGAAACTTATCCGAAGGAACAGATTCAAAAGATTGACGCCGAACTTGCCCGCCTCGCTCAGCTGGATGCTGATTACAACCAAGCCATACAACAGGGCGACCAAAGCGTATCGGCCAAAGCATATGATGATGCATTAGACCAATATCAATTAGCATTAAAACTGAAACCCAAAGAGCAATATCCGGCTGATCAGATTGAAAAAGTAAAGCAGCTGCAAGCCGAACAATTTAAAGCGGAGCAATTAGAGCGCTCGTACAATAATTATATCGCCAAAGCAGACTCTCTATTTAAGTTGGAATCCTACCAACCATCGCGCGACAACTATGCAAGTGCGAGTCGTGTAAAGCCTGCCGAACAATACCCTATAGATAAAATTGCTGAAATTGATGCGATATTGGCAGAACTAAAACACCAGCAAGAAGTTTTAGCTGAAGTAAACAGAACATATCAGGCAGCCATCAAGCGCGGAGATAATGCTTTCAAGATTCAGGACTTTGACGAAGCAAGCGATGCCTACAACGAGGCACACTTACTAAAAATAGAGGAAGAATACCCGATCAAGCAATTGGCCGAAATTGAACGGCTAAAAGCAGCGGCCTTAGAACAAGCCTATCAAAATGCAATCGCAAAGGCCGACGGTCTTTTTAATAAAGAAGAGTTTGCACTAGCAAAACCTGAATATCAAATTGCGCTAAACATTAAAGCAAACGATGAATATGCCACGAATCAAATAGCCATCATCGATCAAAAATTGAAGGATGCTGCACTGGCCGAAGCCGAACGGCAGAAGCTGGAAGCTGCTTATGCAGCAAAAATTGCTGAAGCAGACCAAGCCTTTAAGATAAAAGATTACACCGACGCGAAATCGCTTTACCAGGATGCCCTGACATTAAAAGCCAATGAGCAATACCCGGCGGATCAGATTGTAAAAATTGACGCGCTACTGGCAGAACTTGCCCACCAAGCCGAAATTGATGCTCAGTATACCCAGGCTATGACGTCAGGAAAATCCGCTTATGAACAGGATCAACTAGCAGAGGCCTTGGGCTATTACAAACAAGCTGCCGGACTAAAACCCCAGGAACCGGAACCTCCACAGCTCATTAACGAAATTCAACAACTCATGGCAAAACGTGCAGAGGAAGCCCGCTTAGCGGCTGAAGCGGAAGCACAACGCCTGGCAGCAGAAAAAGCAGCTCGCGAGAAGTACGAAACTGCCATCCAAGCGGGAGATGCAGCTTTTGCACAAAAAGCATACGAAAAAGCCCAAGCTGCATACAAGGGTGCACTAAGCATCCTTCCTGACGAACAATATCCGAAAGATAAACTGGCCGAGATTGACAGCATATTACAACAACTGGCACAAGCGGAAGCTGAAAGAATGCGGAAAGCCCGTGAAGATTCAATCGCCTCAGCAAACTTGATGGCATTCAATGCAAAGATTAAAGAAGCAGAAGCTTTTATTGATGAGCAAAAACTAGAGAATGCAATCACCAGCTACCAAGATGCCATCACAATTCTTCCGGAGAAAAAAGGAGAAGTACAGCCGAAAATTGATGAACTAAATACCCTGATTGCACAGCTGGCAAAAATTGAAGCAGACTACCAGGCAGCTATTCAGAAAGGAGATCAGCAGTTCGCAGCTGAAGAATGGAGCGATGCTAAACTGAGCTACCAAACAGCTGTAAAGTTGAAACCGGACGAAAGATATCCCAAAGCTCAGATCGAAAAGATTGATCTAAAGCTAAAAGAATTGGAATTGCTGGCTGAGAAAGCGAAAGCAGCAGAAAAAACGAATGCCGCTTACAACGAGGCAATCAAGATTGCAGATGAAAATTTCAACAAGAAAGATTACACCGTCGCCAGATTCTATTATCAAAAGGCCTTGGGCATTCAACCTGAAAATCCTTATCCACAGCAGCGACTCAACGAAATCAGCAAGCTGATTGACCAATCGCTCACTGCCGATCAGATAAAAGCTTACAACGACGCAATCGATAAGGCTGATTTAGAATTTAACCGCAAAGGATACACATTGGCCAGATTCTACTACAACAAAGCTTTGGAAATAAAATCGTGGGAGCAATATCCGAAAGATCGCATTAAGGAAATCGGGAAATTAACCAACACCCTGCTTTCGCAACGCGAAGAACAAGATTACCTGAACTGGATTAATACCGCTGATGAAGCCTTCGTGAATAAAGACTTTGCGATTGCCCGCTCTTTCTATCTGCGAGCACAGTCTTTGAAAAAAGATGAGCCTTATCCGGGCATTAAATTAGCAGAAATACAGAAAGAACTGGAGAAAATGCAAGCCGCAGAAGCAGAACAGGAATACAAAGATGCGATTACTGAAGCAGACAAAGCTTTCGAAGGTAAAAACTATAGTGTTGCTCGCTTCTACTATAACCGGGCATTAAACTTACGTCCTAACGAACAGTATCCGAAAGATCAGCTGAAGCGAATCAGGGAAGCGGTGGAAGGAAATTAAAGCTATTACTTAAGCGAAAGTGGAATCTCAATAAAAAAAGTGGTTCCGCTTTCGTTTGATGTTTCAAAACTCACCCAGCCTTTCAGGTAGCGTTCACCCAACATTTTCATGCTATAGGTACCAATCCCCCGATTATCGCCTTTGGTCGAAAATGATCGCTGAAATAATTGCATCTGAACATCGCGATCAATAAAGCTATTGTTGTATACTTCAATTCGAATTACATTGCCGGTGTTTTTTGCATTGACAAGAATCTTTTGTCCTCGGGGGATCGCTTCCAATGCATTCTTTGCCATATTAAAAACGACGCGGGTCAACAATACTTTGTCGGTAATAAATTGGATATTATTCGTATGATCTTCAACCACGATTGTGCGCTCAAAAGCTGAATCACTGTACTGTATTTTTCGCTTCAGCTCAATGAGAAAGTCAGTCATCATGACTTCTTCAACAACCAACTTCAGCTCACCTTTTTCAGCTTTAATCAACTGTTGTTGTGCTTTTATTTCTTCTAATATCTGATCACTCAAAGATGAAGTGATACCTAATAGCTCTTTATCAGCAGCGCCGGGCTCAGCAGTTAGCATGTCAACTACCCCTTTTAAACTACCGGCTATGTTTATGATATCATGAAAAAAGATACGCTCAAGAATTTCACGCCGTTTTTTATCTGTCACATCAACTAACGAAACAACCATATAGTTGTCATTACTTGGAAATGGGCTTGCAGTTATTTCCAAATCAAGCTGCTCAGTCACGCCATCCTGGTTTCTTACCAACCGACACTCGCTGATTACAGTTTCTGTCTCTTTCCAAAAATCCTTAAACGCATAATTTGCTCCGCAGTACTGGCAACGCTCACCACTACCACAAACACTATTCTGTGCTGATGAATTTACGCAGCCGGCAATCTGACCAAAACGCATGGACGAAATACCTTGATCCAGTTGAATACCAAACCGCTTTAAAAGCGTAGAATTGGCATATACAACTTCATTATCTCTGTTCAATATACATACAACAGATGAAGCTGTAGACAATAAATCTTTAATAAATCGAACTGTTTCGGGAGATATCTTATTTTCTAAAACTCTTTTAAGTTGCTCCATTCCGCTAATAACTATATAGGTTGCAAAACAACCAGTCCTGCCCCAAGATAGAAAGAATAACGGATAATGTTGTGCTAGTCTGCTAAATATTGATTGACAACACCGGTAAGTTCGGGAAGGAGAATCAGGCCTTCTTTGCTCCACTGCAAATCTCCTGATTTAAAAACCATGACTGTAGGAATTGACTTCACCTGAAACTGATTTGCAATATTCGGATTATAATCAACATTGACCTTCAAGACACGGATACTCTGCTTAAAATTACTTTTCAACTCACACAAAACCGGTTGAATTTGTTTACAAGGCTGGCACCAATCGGCATAAAAATCGACGACAACCGGCTTATCTGATTTGATTATATTTTTAAAACGACTTGTAGCTCTCATTCAATCTATGCTTTTCCCTTCAATCAGGTGTTCGTTACAAAAAAGAAACCTTCTTTCTCAACCCGATCGATTTTGATTTCGGATTTAGGCTCTTATGATGATTGAAACATTTAGCTTAAAAGATAGTTTTATCCGATTTAATCAATAATTCCGATAAGCTATAGAGTAAATCAAAGGGTGTGGTAAAAAAATAAAAAGGTCGTCAATTACTTGACGACCTTTTTGAGCGGGAGACGGGATTCAAACCCGCGACCCTTAGCTTGGAAGGCTAATGCTCTATCAGCTGAGCTACTCCCGCAACTTTAAATGAAATTGTGGGGAGAGCAGGATTCGAACCTACGAAGGCGTAAGCCAGCGGAGT